>NZ_JAWVAV010000008.1:0-128104 GCF_033599315.1 Acinetobacter sp. OYA S30 | reverse complement strand
TTTTCAAACTCAGATAAAATTCGATAAATGGTACCTAACGTAATTTTATGTTCATTTTTAATTTGCGCATAGATACTTACCGCGCTTAAGCCTTGTGGGTTCTGATTTAAAATCTCAAAAACTTGTACCCTAGATTTTTTTATCGGTAATCCATTTAATAATGATTTTGATATTGTCGTCATCTTACTGAACCTTAATGTCTAGAAATATAGGAATTTTTTAAAATTATTTTGACTATATTTACCTGAAAATTATGGAAATGATTTGATCTATAAATTAGAACTTACTACCCTATAAATAAGCTCTGAGCTAATTATTAAGTTTTAAAATAACTCCTATATTATCCCTCTCTTTGCTTTCTACATGTACGCACTTTGCGACTAGATGCATTCTTGAACTGAACCATATGGCGACCCTCTTCAACATTATTTTGTATAATGGTTAACATATGATAATTATTATCATTTGTGTTTAACGGTGTATCATATACACATAAGTTTTAATATTCAATATTAAGTAATTATCAAATACATAATGATAACCATTATATTTTATTGATTAAATAATGATGAATTGCATCCATCCTCTATTATAAGTATTCATTTCGACCTATATAAAAAGCAGATCAATGACCTGCTCTTTATATCTTAAATACAGAAAGTTAAATGATTTTTATTCTAGAGGTAGTGCATCTTATTCTTGTATCCATGCTTGGATTACTTGTTGTGTTGTCATGACTTGAGCACATCGTGTACTGGCATATTTTAATGCCATATCGTGCTCTTCTCTGCTAAAGTCAGCCAGCGCATCACCACATAAAAATGGCTGTATGTTTAGCATAAATGCTTCCGCAGCACTCATTAGACAACCAATATGTGCATATACACCACAGATAATGAGTTGATCGCGACCAGAGTCTCGCATGAGTTGTTCGAGCGGAGAAAATTTAAAAACACTATATCTCCACTTAGTAAGCACCGTATCATTTTTTTGAGGTGAAATTTTCGGAAAAATCTGTGTGATGCTTGGCTCATCCTTTAAACCAGGCCCCCAAAAGTCGGTTAATAACTGCCGATATTCAGGTGATTGGTTGCCAGGTTGTGCTGTATAAACAACGGGAATATTAGACTGGCGAGCAGCATCAATTAATGCCTTAGTGTTTTGAATTAGTTCTGGAATAGGTTCTTGGGTTAGATCATAGAAATCTAAAAAATATTGCTGCATATCATGAACCAATAAAACAGCACGATTGGTATGCAATGGCCAATTTGTTTTGTTTGGAGTAAATTCGTGCGCTTGGGGCATGCTGTAACTTGCAATCTTTGGAATACTCATTGGTATTTTCCTTTTCTATCTTTAAAAATATTTGTTCTTTAATTTCAGTGTATTGTTGTGCTGAAGTAAGCTTTAAACCCCAAGTGTAGCTCCTCCATCTACCACTATTTCTTGCATTGTAATTTGGGCCGCTCGGTCCGAAAGTAAAAAGCTCACGGTATTGGCAATATCATCTGGTTGCGCGAGTTTCCGTAAGGGAATACCTGTTCGGTACTGGCTTAAATCGCCATCAATTACTGCAGGTGGAGGTGCATTATCTGTCCAGAGTTGTTGCTGCATTTGAGTGAGAGTAGATCCAGGTGAAACGATATTCAGCCTGACTTGATAAGGGGCGATTTCAAGTGCCAGATTGCGACAAAAATGACTTAGTGCAGCCTTAGTGGTGGCGTACATACCAAGTTGCATACGTGGCATACGCGCACTATTTGAACTAATAGTGACAATGCTACCCCGCCTTTTTGCACAAAAATGTTTAGCAACTTGTTGGCTGATCGCGATAGGCGCCATGACATTGACCGCAAAAAGTGTTTCCCAATCTTCCGTTTTTGCTTCAAGCATGGAGCGCATAATTAATACTCCTGCTGCATTTACTAACCCCGTAATTTCGTATTTTTCTAACAGCTCTGAAATTAAAGTTTGTATTTCTTGTTGATGGGTAATGTCTTGTGAGATGCCTTGCCATTGTGAAGATTGATCTGACGTCATTGTTTTACTGATATCCCATTGTTCAGGATTTTTTTGACAGTCAATACCAATAACATGATACCCCTGATCTAGTAGTTGCTTGGCGATAGCCGCTCCTATCCCTCTTGCAGCACCTGTGACCACGATGGTAGAGCGCATGTGAATACTCCAATTTATATTATAAAGAAATCTATAAATATAATTGCAAATAATTATCATTCTTATCAAGAGTGAGTGGATATAAAAGTTCAAATTATGATCTGATACAAATGAGTTACAGCTTAAAATTACAAACTAAGACATTGTTTTATAAGTAGTTTATAAAATTTAAAGGTCAAGAATATTTTGTTATTAATAATCATTTTCAATAAGACAGGTTTTGATTTATTCGGCTAAAATCAGATTTATGGTTTATCAAAACTAGTAACTTTTTAGGGTTCGATCTCCCGCAGGCTCAGAATGAGTTCTCTATAACTCCGACTCTCGTAAGTTTGGAAATGCGTATAAAAAATGAAAAATTATAAAATCCACATTGTTTCGGTCAGTTGTTTAATCTCTTGAATATCATGACTTACATAAATCATCGGAATTTTAATTTCCTCTTTTACCTTTTGAAAAAAAGGAATAATTTCAGCTTTATGATTCGCATCTAATGCTGATAAAGGTTCATCAAGCAGTAACAGCTTAGGCGAATATAATAATGCTCGACCTAGTGCCACGCGCTGCTTTTCCCCACCTGAGAGTTTGATAGGCATACGTTGTAATAAATGCCCTAACTTTAATAACTCAATAATGTAATCTGCTTCAAATTGACGTTCTTGTTGGGAAAGATGCTGAAAACCAAATAATAAATTTTGCTTGACTGTTTTATGCGGAAAAAGCTGAGCATCTTGAAAAACCAATCCAACATGCCGTTTTTGCGTGCTGACATTAATTTTTTGATTTGAATCAAACCACGTTTGATCCTGTATTTTAATAAGCCCACTACGCGGAGTGTTCAGCCCTGCAATGGCATGTAAAATGGACGTTTTACCTGACCCAGAGGCACCAAATAGCCCAATAACAGAAGCATCTGACTGGAAACTAGGTTCAATATGAAACTGGCCCATGTGTAGCTGAAAACGGCATTCAATCAACATAATTTTACCGTCCTAACCGCTTCTTTTGATAACGATGAAACCACTGGGCAAACCATAGCGCTAAAAAAGCTACACTTAACGATAAAACAATAAGCCTTTGAATAGCAGCTTCTGTATCGGGTTGTTGCATTAAGCTATACATGGCTAGAGGCAAAGTCCGTGTTTCATTTGAAATATTACCCACAAAAGTAATGGTGGCCCCAAACTCTCCTAAACTACGGCAAAAACATAAAATAGCACCAATTAAAATGCCACTGCTGGCAAGAGGCAAAGTGACATGAAAAAATGCCCCTAAAGATGAGGCACCTAATGTCTTTGCTGCCATTTCTAAACGCTGATCGACCAGTTCAATCGCTAGACGAATAGATTGCACCAATAACGGGAAACCCATCACTGCCGAAGCAAGAACGGCGCCTTTCCAGTTAAATGCAAAATCAATTCCGAGCGGTGCCAAATATTGTCCAATAATGCCGCGGCTTCCAAAAACTTGTAAAAGCAAATAACCAGGAACCACTGGCGGTAGCACTAAAGGTAAAAACACCAATGTTTCAATGAGTGACTTACCCCAAAAGTCTTTACGAGCCAAAAACCACCCCACACAAATTGCAGGAATAATACTAACCACAAGACAACTCGCTGCCACCTTACAAGAAAGTTGTAGCACGCTGAGCTCTTCTGGGGTTAGAGAAAACATCATAGCTTGACTGGAGCCAACATACTAAAGCCATATTTTTTAAAGACTGCTTTGGCTTGATTGCTTTGTAAAAATTGATAGAACTTTGCTGAGTTTGAGTTCTTTTTAATCAACCCTAAAGGATAAATAATTGGTGAATGCGTATTTTCCGGAAATATGCCAGCTACCTTCACGTCTTTACTAATCGCTGCATCGGTTGCATAGACAATCCCAACCTGACATTCACCTCGCGCAACAAAATTTAATGCCGCCCGAACATCTTCTGTTTCAACTAACTTTGGTTCAATACGACTCCACCAACCTAAATTAGTAAAAGCTTGTTTAGCATATTTGCCTACAGGCACACTTTGGGTATCCCCTGTACAAACCTTTCCTGTAAACACTTTATTTGGATCGGTCGTTTTATCTAGTTTTATGTTTAATGACTGCCCTTTAGGGGTAATTAGAACCAGACGGTTGCCTAGTAAATTTATACGGTCATTTGTTGCAACTAATTTTTTATTTTGCAGATAATCCATCCACTGGGTATCTGCTGAAATAAAAATATCAGCTGGTGCTCCAGCTTCAATTTGTTTAGCTAAGGTCGATGAACCTGCATATGAAGTTTTAATTTCTACTTTATTCTGTTTTTCGTAAATTTTTTCTAAATCGTTAATTGCATTCGTTAAGCTTGCTGCTGCATAAACAGTAACTGATTCAGCCTTGGCTGGAACATTAAAGACCAATCCTATGCTGAGGACTGAACAGGCGAAAGCCAAATTTTTTATCTTCGTATCACTTACCATTATGTTTACCTTTTTTGTGTTTTTTTTGCAGCGATATATACCCAAGAATATAGCGCTACACGAAGATTATGAAAAGCATAATTCGTTAACTATAGATGACTGGAATGCAGCAGTGCTTTTTCGGCGTGCACTTGATATTAAGCAAAAGCTATACCAAATCAAAAGATTTCATCGTTATGCAATCTTTTATCTTAACCTTTTAAATAACTACTCATGATTTGGTAATCATGCTCTAAAGCTTGTCGGGCATTGTTTTCCATTTGACGGTAATGCTGTAAGACTTTCTGGCCCAAAGCTGTGATAGCTGCCCCACCACCATGTGTTCCCCCCGTTTGTGTTTCCACTAAAGCTGTTTCAAAGCATTGATTCATTATATCGACCAATTGCCATGCACGGCGATAGCTCATATTCATAGATTTTGCAGCTTGTGAGATTGAACCAGTTCTCGCAATTGCTTCAAGTAAATCCGCCTTACCCGGACCAAATGCAATATTTTGCTCTAAAAGAATTCTAATTTGTAATTTTAAGTTTTGTTCTTTCATAGACTTAGTTCACAAAGTTTCATTTTTATGCTGCTTAACATTATAGAAAACTTTAATAGCTTAAAACACATACAAATTTAAATCTCTACTCTTTCTTCAAAAGAGTTCAATTAAAAAATCAAAACTGCACAAAGTGGATAAAGATCTGGAAAAAACGGATAGAGAGCAATGTTTAATCGCGGTTCAATCAGTTAAAAGCTGATTGATTGGAGGATTGAGTAAATGACCTCATCTAATTTAAAACAATGGAATGATTTTATAGATGGATGTATCGACTTCCGTCCTAACGATGGCGTGTTCCGTATTGCACGCGACATGTTTACCGAGCCAGAACTATTTGACTTGGAAATGGAATTTATTTTTGAAAAGGTTTGGATTTACGCATGTCACGAAAGTGAAATTCCAAACAATCATGATTTCCTAACCGTTCAAATTGGCCGCCAACCGATTATTGTAAGCCGTGATGGTAAAGGCGAACTACATGCCATGGTGAATGCTTGTGAACACCGCGGTGCGACCTTAACACGCGTTGCTAAAGGCAATCAATCTACATTTACCTGTCCGTTCCACGCATGGTGCTATAAGTCAGATGGCCGTTTGGTTAAAGTCAAAGCGCCTAGCGAATATTGTGAAGATTTTGATAAATCAAGCCGTGGTTTAAAACAAGGCCGTATTGCCAGCTACCGTGGATTTGTATTTGTAAGTCTTGATACTCAAGCAACAGATTCACTAGAAGACTTTTTGGGCGATGCAAAACTGTTCCTTGATTTAATGGTTAACCAGTCGCCAACAGGTGAACTCGAAGTATTACAAGGTAAGTCATC
Organism: Acinetobacter sp. OYA S30; assembly: GCF_033599315.1. Lineage (NCBI taxonomy): Bacteria > Pseudomonadati > Pseudomonadota > Gammaproteobacteria > Moraxellales > Moraxellaceae > Acinetobacter > Acinetobacter sp. OYA S30. The sequence goes on along the minus strand of NZ_JAWVAV010000008.1, from coordinate 122,101 downwards.
TTATACCTTTGCAGGTAACTGGAAGCTACAAAATGAAAATGGCTTAGATGGTTATCATGTAAGTACCGTTCACTATAACTATGTCTCTACAGTTCAACACCGTCAGCAAGTCAATGCATCAAAAGGTGCCGAACTCGACACGCTCGACTACAGTAAATTAGGTGCAGGTGACTCAGAAACTGATGATGGCTGGTTTAGTTTTAAAAATGGCCATAGTGTTTTATTCAGTGACATGCCAAATCCGACAGTTCGTCCAGGCTACAGCACAGTTATGCCATATATGGTTGAAAAATATGGCGAAAAATATGCTGAATGGGCAATGCATCGTTTAAGAAATTTGAACTTGTACCCTAGCCTATTTTTTATGGATCAAATTAGCTCACAGCTTCGTATTGTTCGCCCTGTGGCATGGAATAAAACTGAAGTCATTAGCCAATGTATTGGTGTTAAAGGTGAATCTACTGAAGCACGCCGTAATCGTATTCGCCAGTTTGAAGATTTCTTTAACGTATCAGGCCTTGGTACACCAGACGATTTAGTTGAATTCCGTGAACAGCAAAAAGGTTTTCAGGCACCACTTGAACGTTGGAGCGATATTTCGCGTGGTTGTCAGTCTTGGGAATATGGCGCGACCAAAAACTCACAAGATTTAGGCATTCAACCCGTTATTACTGGCCGTGAATTTACCCATGAAGGACTCTATGTAAACCAGCATGGACACTGGCAACGTCTCATGCTCGACGGCTTAAATAAAAAAGCGTTGAAAATGCAGGATATTACTTTTGAAAACAATGCCGTAATGGATGAGGTGTAACCATGTCACAAGAACTACATTTTGCTGTATCTCAGTTTTTGTACAAAAAGGCAGAGCTTTGTGATGCTTATGACTGGGATGCCTACCTAGAGCTTTACGATGAAGATAGTGAATATCATATTCCACAGTGGATTGATGACCATAACTATGTTCAAGATCCAAATCAGGGCTTGTCTTATATTTATTATGCGGACCGTACAGGCCTTGAAGACCGTGTATTCCGTATTCGTACCGGAAAAGCAGCCTCTGCAACGCCATTACCACGTACTTTGCACAGCATAAACAACATCCGAGTTAAAACATTGGATGATGGTCTTATCGAAGCAAAAGTTGCATGGCAAACGCTTTATAACCGTCAAGGTTTAGAAGGCTGTTTTTACGGACACGCTACTTATCTTTTACGCCAAACCGCAGATAGTTTCCGTATTCGTCGTCAGCACAGCATTTTGCTGAATGACAAAATTGATTCCGTTTTAGACTTCTATCACGTTTAAGGGGAATGAAAATGGGACATTCAGTTGCACTTAACTTTGCCGATGGCAAAACCTTTTTCATTTCGGTAAATAACGACGAATTGTTGCTTGATGCGGCAGTTCGTCAAGGAATTAAGTTGCCGTTAGACTGCCGCGAAGGTGTTTGTGGTACCTGTCAGGGACAGTGTGAAACCGGCATTTATGAGCAAGAATATGTCGATGAAGATGCATTAAGTGAACGTGATTTGGCCGAGCGAAAAATGTTAGCTTGCCAGACGCGTGTAAAATCAGATGCAGCTTTTTATTTCGATCATGATTCTGCTATTTGCAATGCTGGTGATACCTTAAAAATTGAAACCAAAGTGACTGCGGTTGAGCTGGTTTCAGAAACAACAGCAATTTTACATCTTGATGCCAGCAGTCATGCTGAACAACTTCAGTTTTTGCCAGGTCAATACGCTCGTTTGCAAATACCAGATACTGAAGATTGGCGCTCATATTCTTTTGCAAATAGACCAAATGCGACCAATCAATTACAATTTTTAATTCGTCTCTTACCAGACGGTGTGATGAGTAATTACCTGCGTGACCGTTGTCAGGTTGGACAAAGCTTACTTATTGAAGCACCGCTTGGTAGTTTCTATTTACGTGAAGTAGAACGACCATTGGTTTTTGTGGCAGGTGGAACTGGCTTATCAGCTTTCTTGGGAATGCTTGATAACTTGGTTGATCAGCCTAACTCACCTGCAGTTCAGTTGTACTACGGCGTAAATAGTGAAACCGACTTGTGTGAACAACAGCGTTTACAGGCCTATGCAGAACAGCTACCCAACTTTAGCTATCACCCGATTGTGACTAAGGCAACGGAAACTTGGCAAGGTAAAGCGGGCTATATTCACGAGCACTTAAATAAAGATCAACTGGCCGAGCAGGCTTTTGATATGTATTTATGTGGCCCACCGCCAATGATTGAAGCCGTTAAAAATTGGTTAGATGAACAAGCTTTGCAAAACTACCGTATCTACAGCGAGAAATTTTTACAGAGCAATACCTCACGCTAAAAGTACAAATAGCTTCAGTACAAATAATTTAAAAACCACTAAACCTGAAATCATTCAATATACTCTTATAAAGGGTATATTGAATTTTTGCATTTAAATTAAAAGTTTTTATATATCAATAATATAAAATAATGAATTCCGACAAAATAAATTGACCAGTTCGCACGGATTTGTTATAAATTTTGATAGATCTTAAGGAATAAGATCATGATGAGATTAAGTTATAGCACCTTTTATATCCCCCTATTCTATTTCTCGAATGTATTAAATTGATGGACAAAATCCGACGTAAAAGTTTGAGAAAATCACAATAACTAGCGGTTAGATTGGTCTATATCTTGCTTATATCTCATTGTATTTTACGCTTAACTTAATTTTTAAGTGCCGTATTTACTTATTGCACAGTGAAAGTTTAAAACTTTTGCAACATAGGTAAATACAGGAGTGAGCCAAAAGGGATAAATATGAACCAAGCCAACTCCCACGAACTCAATGGACGTCATTTTCAAAATGAGCCGATCTTTACTGATCATAATTTGGTGTTCGATCACCACGATTTAAGCGAAACCTGCCGAAATGTAGGCCAAATTTTTAAACCGCATGATCTTAAAATCTCTCATCAGAAGCGAGATTTCAGTGCAACTATGCACCATGTTAAAACAGGCACATTGTCTATTAGTCGCTTGGAATATGGCGCAGATGTCATTATTGAACCAGATCATCTGGATAACTTTTACTTAATTCAGATTCCAACTCAGGGCTATGCAGAAATCGAGTTTGGTTCGCAAAAGTTCATTTCTTATTCTCAAGTTGCTTCTCTTATTTCTCCTCAGCAATCTTTACGTATGCGCTGGCATGCAAACTCACCACAGCTCATTCTAAAAGTGTCAAAGGATGATTTTACTTACCATTGCCGTCAACACATTGCCGATTCAGAAAATAACTTACTCATTTTTGACCCAAAATTAGATTTTTCTACCCAAGGTGGAGCCTATTTTTTGCAGCTGGTTAGAACATTGATGGATGCTTTAGCATGCGAGCAACACCCTCTCCATCATCCTTTAGCCTTTAAACAGTTTGAGTCAAATTTATTTAATGCTCTCATTTATGGTCAACCCAATAACGCATTACACAAAATAGATCAGCATAAAGAAAAAACAGTCTCTCCTTATTTCGTGAAGCGCACAGAAGCATATATTAAAGAACATTTGCATGAGCCGCTTAATGTCGAAATTCTGGCCGAGTATGCAGGCGTGAGCGTAAGAACCCTATTTACTGGTTTTAAAAATTATTTGGGGACAACCCCAATGTCTTATTTAAAAGAATTACGTTTTGAACAAGCCCATTTAGAGCTCATGCACAATGAAAATCTATCTGTCACTGACGTTGCATTTAAATGGGGATTTACCCATTTAGGCCGTTTTTCTCAAGAGTACAAACGCCGTTATGGTGAGTTACCTTCGTCTACTCGCCGATCTGGACAGAATGAAGGGTCAGGCATCATTACTTCAATTTTTTCTTAAATTAAAAAATAGATAAAAGCCTTTTATATTTGTTGATATAAAAGGCTTTTTTTTATGACTTAAAAATGATGGACATAACGAACTTGTAGTCGCGTACCTTCTGGTCGGTTTTCAGCATCTTGCTCAAAATAGGCATTTGCAACCAAGTGATCATTTTTAGAAAAACTATACATCGCACCCGGACCAATTGCCCACACTTGTTCACGTCGACCTTTAACTTTTTCACCATCAACTTCGGTGTCTGTGACTTGTTTTAGCCAATAGCCATTTAGTCCCAAGCGGAACTGTTCAGTAATGGCATAGTCTGTTGCGAAGTTTGCATGAATTGCTTGCCCAGCTTGCATATCATTTGCACCTGCAAACGCATAGCTTGGGTCATCATTTTTAAAGTTATAGAGATAATGGATACGTGTTGACGCAGTCCATTTGGGATTAAACCAATATGTGGCAGCCCAATACGGGTCAAATGAAACAGCGTTATTACTTGGGTTAATATCTTTTTGCTGGTCGTATTCGCCAGTAGGTAAATTCACCTGAAACTCAAAACGATGTACAAACCTCGGCCCTTGCGCACCCATGACTGGATCGAACTGAATAAAAGGTCCGATCATAATGTCCCCAAAGCCACTTTGGGCCTTAATAGCAGCATTATTTAAGCCATCATCCATGTCCATTTTGCTGACAAAAGGAATTAAAAAATTCATGCCTAGACTGGCTTTATCTTTTACTCGGACATTCGATAAATAACTAATCTGCTCAACCAGTACGTGATAATTTAAATCTGTTTTAGGTAAACCGAGTTTTTGTCCATTGGCATCGACCAGTTTATTGCTATCGTAATTTTGAAAATAGGTTTGAGCATACCAGCCGGGCCCTGCAGGTAATCCACCATCGAGAAAGCTAGTCATGCCTAAATTTACGGTCGGTAAATCATAGGCATGTGTAACCCACGGCAAACCTAATAATGTCCCTGCTAAAAAGCCATGTTTAATTAAAGCGCTTTTCATCTTCTTATTTCCTATAAAAAAATCACGACCGGATTGATCGTGATTATGGTGAATTAATGGGCTAATTCTGGATGCTCAGCGGCAATCCGATACTTTCCTGCGTGAAATACTAATGGTTCACCTTGGCGTTGTTGGTATTGTTCAATTTGACCAATAAAAATCAGGTGATCTCCGCCTTCATATTGATTCACATTACGGCAAACCAAGGTTGCGAGTGCATCGGACAAAATTGGAACGCCTGCGTTGCATTGTTGATGGGCAATGCCTGCAAATTTGTCTTCGGCACCTCGAGCAAAATGCCCCGAAAGCTGATGATGCTCTTGTGCCAACATGTGAATAGCAAAATATTCAGCTTCTACAAAATCAGGCAAACTTGGCGCCGTTTTTGAAAGGTTCCACAAAATTAATGGCGGATCTAAAGACAGAGATGAAAATGAATTGGCTGTCATACCTATTTTCCGGCCATCTTTACCACGAGTGGTAATCACGGTAACGCCAGTTGCAAACTGACCAAGCAAATTACGAATTTCTCTTGGGTTTTCGGCATTAATCGCTTGTAAAGCTAAAGTTTCAATTGTGTCCATTTTTAAATCTCCCTTTGATATTTTGACCTTAAGCGACTTTTGCTGCGGTTTTTGAAGCTAAGAATGTCTGAGCTTGATCTGCATCAAACCACCACGGGGCAAAAGAGCGCGGGTCATCAAAGTTATTGGCCATAATTGAAGCAATGCTCTGGTTTTGGCTTGCAGCTGCTAGGAGTTCAACGACATGAGGCTCTGGTGGTAATAACAAGCTATTGGTCCAAGCCACGACTTTTTCTGCATAAGCCCAATAGCGTTCAAAAGTTTGAAGCATCCATTGTTCGCTAAAGCTTTGATTATCATTGGCTAAAATGGCATCAAAATAGATCTTGCTACACTTAGCCGCATTGTTTGAGCCTTGACCGGTAATTGGATCATTGACCACTAAGGCATCTGCCATGCCAAAAATCTTTTTGCCAGACGGTAAGGTTAAAACGGGCTTACGTACCGTCGGCGGGAAACGCCCTGCCAAATAACCGCCAGCATCAGTTAATTCAACATTTGCGCAGCGTTCATATTCCCAAGGCACAAATTTCTTGAGTAAGTCCAGACTACATTGCAGGTGCTGTTCTGGTGTTTTCACATCTTGCCAGCAATCCATCGGTCCATTTGGAATACCTTCGAACACCATAATGTCGCAAGGCCCATTCACGGTCAGTGCCGGAAATGAAAAGTATTCCCCGACTTCAGGAATAATGTTAAAAGTCACACGTGAATAAGGTGAAATTGGCTTCATGTTTTTGACGTAGGTCAAAGCCAAAGCGCGCTGCGGTTTATCAAAAACACTTCGTACATCATCACGTTCAAACTGTTTAACAACTTCACCTTTACCAGCGGCGAGTAATACAAGCTCATAGTCGTTTGCGAGTTGTTCTAACTCTTCTATACCCACATCTTGAATCACTAGTCGACCGCCACGGCGTTCAAATTCTTCCATCCAATATGGCATTTTGACGCGTTGATCGACCGATTGAGCATAGCGCTCAAGACGAGCGCTCCATTCAAATGCTTTACCACCATTTTCAGGGTTCACTAAAGCTAGCCCAATGCCTTCTACGGCTGGACATTGTTCTTCCCAGAAATTTAGTCCCAAGTCACGTTCAGTTTGTAAAGCGGTATGAAACATACACTGGCTTGACATGACTTTACCTTGACGGATTTCATCAGCAGTTCGGTTGGTAATCATGGTTACGTCGTAACCTGTATCTAATAACCCCAAACCAAGCTGTAAACCAGACTGTCCTGCTCCAACAATTGCAATACGGCGCATAATATTCTCCATAATTTTCTAAATGTGCTTTTAAAACGCTGTGCTATTCAGCTAAACGCGGAATAGCGGGCTGTGATCCTTCAGGGCCCATCACTGAATAGCCACCGTCGACCGCATAATCTGCTCCGGTGACAAAGCTCGCAGCGGATGACAATAAAAACAAAACAACATTGGCGACTTCTTCGGGATGACCCAATCGACCTAGTAAGTGATAATCGGCTGCCACGCTATCGGCTTTTTCACGGTTATTACCGCTGACTTCTGCAATGACACGAGACCATGTCCAACCCGGAGAAACCGAATTGACGCGAATACCATCGGCAGCAAAATCCATTGCCATGCTTTGTGTGAGTTGACGTATCGCGGCCTTAGAAACCGGATATAACCAGCGTCCTGTTTGTGCCACTTTGGCTGAAATGGAAGTAAAGTTAACAATTGAACCTTGTTGCTTTTTTAGGTCATTGTATAAAGCACGGCTCAGCTCAACTGTAGAGACCAGATTAATATCGAGTGCTTGTAACCAATCCTGACGTGAAGATTTAAAACCGTCATCTAAGTAGGTACATGCCAGATTGACCAAGTAACTCACTTCACCTAAATGTTGGTGAATATCCGCCACGGCTTGGTGGATAGCCGCATCACTGGTTAAATCGGTTTGAATAAACATCACACCATGGTTAAAGCTTTCGGCAATCGCCTTGCCTTTTGCATCAATATCTAAGATAGTGACATGAGCACCTGCACTGACTAAGGCTTGCACAACAGCTTTACCAATGAGTGTTGCACCACCGCTCACCACAGCGACTTTTCCTTTTAAATTTATATTCATTGCAAATACTCCTTAACTAACTGGCTTGCCTTCACTACTTGACCAAGATGGCATCAACGTATTGGAAGGAATATCTTCATCAAGAAGTTTTCGCGCTGTCTCGACACCTGCAACTGGCAAGCCTGTCGGGTCTAATAAACCAATTTGAACGAGCACCGATGCTTGGTCCCAGTAAATATGTTCATGACACAGCTTTGAACCTCTGAACTGAATTACACCTAACATTGGAATTTCGACGTATTTACCAGTTGGTTTTACACCTGGTAATAACCAGTCAATTTCAGCGTCGTGTGTAAAGCTCATAATGAACTCGTCTACCACTTGCGTTGAGCCAACCGTACGAGAGATCGAAGTGATCTTCATATCTTTCGGGTTTTGATGAACAAAGTGATACTGATAAAAACGAGCAAGCTGGCTTTGGCCTACCCCACCAGTTAACGTTGGAATATGGTTGACATAAGGTTCTGCGACCATTGTTGCCATAGTTGCGGGGACGTCACGCGTATCGAACTCATGACGGATATGCTCTTCCCAGAGTGCGACTAGGTCATATTTCGGTCCAATCGTTTCATGTAGAGCTGTTACTGTACGCTCGTGAGCAAAGCGTGCTGAAGGTTTGTGGTAATGGTTGCTTTTTGGTCGTGCAAAGGCATGACCAACGCCTTCGTAAACATAAGCTTGTACATTTGAATATTGATTAGCTGCATCGACAATCGCTTGTCTCGCATCTGGCGGTGTAAATTGGTCCAGTTCTGCAATATGTAAAACCAAACGCCCTTTTACGTTAGCTAACTCATCTAAGGCTTTTTCAATACCTACACCGTAATAACCTACGGCACATGCTATTTCAGAAAGTCGACAGCCTGCCAAGTAAGCTAGCTTTCCACCTAAACAATAGCCCACCACGCCGAGACCTGTAGAGGTATCACATTCTGGTCGTGTCTTTAAAAAAGCTAAGCTGTCTTGAATATCTTCAACACCGAGGTTTTCGTCATATTGCTGATAAAGTTCAAAAGCTTTTTGAAAATCATCTGGTGTATAACCGAGTTCAATATTAGATGCTACACGCCAAAATAGATCAGGAACTAAAACGGTATAGCCTTCTTCTGCAAGAAAATCTGCCTTTTCCCGCATTGCTGCATTCACCCCAAAGATTTCCTGACAAAGCACCACACCAGGTCCTTTTCCTGTTTCTGGTGTCGATAGATATGCACTGAACTGCTTTCCAGATGCAGTTTTAATTTGAATGGTTTGACCAGCCATAGTGTCAACTCCTGACATTGTTATGGCTTTATCTTCTATCTGAAATTTTTTTTAGACTGTCCAAAAGCTGCAAGCATTATCCAATCTCGACGCAATTATCAAAATCAATTAAACTGGATAAAAAATCAAAAACAAAGAAACATCTATATTTCAAAAACTTAAATTAAAAAATTAAATTACTGCTTTTTATCTAATTTGGAAAATATGGATGAAGATTAGGACTTATTGGATAGTGAAGACTGGCTAAAAATAGTTCAATCAAAGATACAGGTTTTGTAACGAATACATTGAATTACTCAGGGAATTAAATAATTTTAAGAAGGAATACATATGAAAACGATAGATGCGAATACGATTATCAATCGCGAAAAACTGTCTCCTTTACAGTGGATGGTTTTTATCCTAGGTTTTTTTGTCTTTTTCTGTGATGGTCTAGACACAGGAATTATTGGTTTTGTTGCTCCTGCATTACTGGATGACTGGGGAATTACCAAACCTCAACTTGCTCCCGTTTTAAGTGCTGCCTTAGTTGGCATGTCGATCGGTGCAATTATTTCGGGACCTTTAGCCGATAAGTTTGGCCGTAAAGGCGTTATTGTTTTTACAAGTCTTTTGTTCTCAATATTTACGATTTTGTGTGGCTTTGCTAATTCAACCCAAGACTTAATGATTTATCGCTTTATTACAGGTGTTGGTTTAGGGGCAGCTATGCCGAATATCAGTACTATTGTCTCAGAATATATGCCTGTAAAACGTAAAGCATTCCTTACAGGTCTTGCTGGCTGTGGATTTATGCTAGGTATTTCGTGCGGCGGTGTGCTGTCAGCTTATCTATTAGAAAGCTATGGCTGGGCTAAGGTTATTATTATTGGCGGGAGTATTCCCCTAATTTTAGTGGTTGCTTTATTACTTAAATTACCTGAATCAACGCAATACTTAATTACACGTCATCAACAAGATAAAGCACAGGGTATCTTAGAAAACATTCAAGGTCATTCTTTTCAAGAGCCTGTAAAACTTGTTTTAACTCAAGCAGAAACTGCATCGGATGAAAATCCGGTTAAAGTAGTTTTAGGAAAATATCTTTGGGGTTCAAGCATGCTTTGGCTCTGCTGTTTTACTAGTCTTTTGGTGTTCTATCTTTTAACAAGCTGGATGCCAACGATTTTAAAAACAGCAGGTTTCAGTACCCAACAGTTTAGTTTAATTGCCGCGATTTTCCCTTTTGGTGGTGTAATTGGTGCAACCATTATGGGATGGTACATGGATAAACTGAACCCAACCACAGTGATTAAATATTCATATCTGATTGCTTTCGTCCTATTCATTGTTGCAGGTTTGGTGAGCTCAAATATTTTCTTATTAGGTCTTACTATCTTCTTAATTGGTGCATTACTCGCTGGTGCACAGTCTTCATTACTGCCACTTGCAGCTATGTTCTATCCGGCAGTATGTCGCGCGGTTGGTGTTTCATGGATGCATGGTATTGGTCGTATCGGTGCAATTTTAGGTGCTTTCTTTGGCTCGCTCATTTTTACTTTTAACTTAAGCTTAAGCGGTATTTTCTTTATTCTAGCAATACCAACTTTCATCTCATTTATTGCACTTAGTCTCAAAGTGATCTATGAAAAATCTAAACACAAACAAGTGTTAAAGTTTGAGGAAAGCCTATAAATATTAATCGATAAATAAAAAAACTGATTTAGTTGCCTAAATCAGTTTTTTTATTTGGAAAATTAAATATCAGAAAATTTTGCCTTTGGTCTCACTTGGGTTTTCTCCAAATTCTTCACGATACTCTTGAGAAAAACGGCTTAAATGGTTAAAGCCCCAGTCATACGCAAGCTTTGAAATAGAAACCTTTTTATCTGCTCCTGTAGTGCTCAAAATCTTATAAATTTGTTGGAGACGATATTTTTTTAAATACGACATTGGGCTGGTGCCGTAGTATTGTTGAAATTCATCATACAATTTTGATTTTGAAACCCCAGCCAGACGCTGCAAGTCTTCTGCACAGATTTCTTCGTGAGCATGTTCAATAATAAAATTACGAACCTTTCGAATATAAGCTGGCTCATCTTGATGTGAGAGTGACTTTAAAGCTTCAGAGTAGTTGTTTTCTTGAGATAATAGTAAGGCTTTAATTACAAAATTTTCATAGTCTTCAGATAACATCTGTAAACCATAAAAATTGCTATATTGTGATTTTAGCTGCAAAAAATTCTGAATATTCTTCCACCACGCTCCAATCAGTTGCTCAGAGTCTAAGTGCATTTCAGGGTTAAAAATGATAGGCGTTTCTATAGGTTTATTCAGTAAATCTGCAAGGACAATCTGCATACTTCGCTCAGGAATAACCACCTGAAATTTTCTACAGTCTTTATCGATAATCAGATCTTGTTGATCATTATTTGAAACAATTAGGCCTCTGTTTTCATCAGATTGATAATGTGCACCACGAATGTTGAGAGCTTGTCGCCCTTGTATAGGTAAACTAATGCTATAAGCTTTTAAATTTGAGATGTTGATGGCAACATTTGCACCATAACTGATTGTGCCGATTGCCATTTTTTTATTGGGCAAACGCATTCCGTCATAGTGGAAATCGAGATTATCTTTGTAAATTGTGTCTAGACGGTGTTCACCACAAATTGTGGACATTAGATTCTGCGCAAATTCAGCTTTGCGTGAATAATGATTGAGTTCCATCTGTTGGCTGAGTGATATCATATCCTTTTCACCTAGCTAAAACTTATTGCTAAAAAAGCAACTTGTATGCCAATTAATACCCTTTAATTGACGAGTTTTCCTGAAAAATATCTAATCAAGAAAGAGAGTAAAGATTACTTTCTCACACTCTATTAGATTTTAAAAATAGAAATAAGTTAAATACCTTTAAAGTATAATTTCATACCTTAACAAACTTATTTTATTAGATTTTTATAAAGAAATAGAGTAGAGATAAAGCATTATTTAGAATAGTAGGCGATCGTAAATTTTTAACGAATAAAAAACCGCTTATATAAAATAAGCGGCTTTTATAAAACAATTAAATTATTGGGCCGTATAACCGCCATCCATCACGACAGCTTGGCCTGTTACCCCACCTGCTTTTTCACTCGCAAGGAAAATTGCATAATCAGCGATTTCTTCAACAGATAGCAAACGCTTTTGAGGAACCATTGCCAAGATAACATCTTCAAGTGCACTGTCTAAACTTACATTACGGGTTTTAGCCAAATCTGCAATTTGCCCACGAACCAATGGTGTATCTACATACCCCGGACATAAAGCATTTACCGTAATACCATCACGTGCACATTCTAATGCGGCAACTTTTGTTAGGCCAATTACGCCATGTTTAGCGCTGTTATAACCTGCCTTTCCAGCGAAACCAATCAAGCCATTAATTGAAGCCATATTAATAATACGACCATATTTTTGGGCTTTCATGATTGGAAAAACATGTTTAATACCAATAAATGCCCCAGTTAACATGACTTGAACTAACTTTTGAAAAACAGCCGTTGGAAATTCTTCAATAGATGCAACATGTTGGAAACCAGCATTATTAATTAAGATATCAACCGTACCAAAGGTCTTTTGAGTAAGCTCAATGGCTTGTTTATAAGCGTCTTCATCGGTCACATCGCATGGTGCAGATAATGCGTCAAAACCTTGCTCTTTAAGTGAGTTTGCCGTTTCTTGGCACTTTTCGGCATTCATATCAGAAATAACAACTTTGGCACCTTCTTGAGCAAATTTCTTAGCAATCTCTAGACCGATACCACTTGCAGAACCTGTAATAAAAGCGACCTTACCGTCTAAAAGTTTTGTCATTTATTTACTCCTTAATACTTATATCGTGCTGATTTAAACAATACCCGTTACGGTAAAGACCGTAATCACCACAAATACCGCTAATGTCTTAATTACCGTGACTGCAAAAATATCTTTATACGATTGTTTATGGGTTAAACCTGTAACAGCGAGTAAAGTGATAACAGCACCATTGTGCGGTAAGGTATCCATACCGCCTGATGCCATTGCAACCACACGGTGCATGACTTCTGGTGGAATACCCGCAGCTAAAATCGCGGCGTTATATTGTTCAGCCATCGCACTTAAAGCGATACTCATACCACCAGAAGCTGAACCGGTAATACCTGCTAAAACAGTTGTTGTCACAGCCCCATTGACTAATGGATTTGTAAAAGTACTGCTCATTGCATGACTAATCATGGCAAAACCCGGTAATGACGCAATAATTGCACCAAAACCATACTCAGATGCGGTATTCATCACTGCTAAAAGTGAGCCACCAATACTGGCATTAATGCCTTCTTTGAAGTTCGTCACTACACGTTGATAATCAAACAAAATTGCAGTAATAATCCCGACAATCAACGCAAGACCAACTGCCCAGATCGCACCGGTTTTTGCAACGTCTACGGTGTAATCCGCTAATCCAACTGCAGCAAAATCAAAACCATTTGGATACCACTCTTTGATTGCTTTAGACAAATATTTGTTCATTACGGCAACAAGAATGAGAGGCACAAACGCTAAAAACTGACGAGCCGTACTTCCATTATTTTGCAAGTTCATATCGGCTTCAATTTCTTGAGATGGCGTATTGTCTACGCCAAAACCCAAGAAACCTTCGCCAGCTTTTGCAGCTGCACGGCGACGCCATTCTAAGTAAGCCAAACCCATGCATAGAACAAAAATAGCACCAATAATTCCTAGAAATGGTGCGGCATAAATATTGGTGCCAAAGAATGTGGTTGGAATTACGTTTTGAATTTGTGGTGTACCAGGCAATGCATCCATGGTAAATGTAAATGCACCCAGCGCGATGGTTCCTGGAATTAAACGTTTTGGAATATTCGCTTGTCTAAAAAGCTGGTTTGCAAAGGGATAAATTGCAAATACAGCAACAAATAAACTTACACCGCTATAGGTTAAAATTGCACCTAGTAATACAACCGTTAAAATTGCTTTTTTTGCCCCAATCCATCTTACAATGGTTCTAGCAATAGACTCAGCAATTCCTGACATTTCAACGACTTTACCGAAAATTGCGCCAAGCAAAAACACAAGAAAGTAATCTTTAATAAAGTTCACCATTTTGGGCATAAAAACACCCGAATAAAACGGCAAAACATTGGCTGGGTTAATGAGTAAAACTGCAAGTAAGGCACAAATTGGTGCCATGAGAATGACAGAAAAGCCCTTGTAAGCTGTATACATCAACAGCCCAAGCGAAAGTAGAATTACAAATAATTCCCACATATATTCTTTCTCCCTAAAGAATAGATATTAGGTTCAATAAAATTACCAAAAGATATTTAGGTTATCCCAAACCTATAATGATAAAAATCACAATATCTATGTGTGGTAATAGGTAAATGAGCTTAAAAATAAAATATCACTAAAATATTTAAAAACAATGTAATTTATTTAAATTTTTAAATACCAATAAAATACAAACACTTATTTGGCTCTCTTAGTAAAATTTAATTATTAAAAAAATATTATTGTTTTATAAAACTTATTAATTATTGAGTAAATTAAATTAATGTTTCTATATTATTTAATAAAGCCAATTGAATAATATATTTTTTAAATTAATTTAATAAATATTTTATTAGTTGAGATCAGTAATTTTTTATCTCTCTAAAGATTTTCTACTATGTACTTTTAATATTTAATTTCTACTATAATAATATAAACAATATAAATTAATATATAGATTAGCGCTGCCAGTACCCCACCGATTACTAGTGCGATCTCCATTGAATTAGAGGGATTATTTTCTGGTTTTCTAGCAAAAATTACCGGGTATTTTGCATTCTTAATTTTTTCTTCAGCAATTCGATAATGCTTTTTACCTATTCTTATAAAAATAAGGATACAAATAATAGGTAAAATAAATGATGAGTAATAAACTAATGAATCTACTGACAATTTATTATTGATCGCATCATCACATTTATGAAAATAATTTTGATTTTCTTTACTTAATTTACTGATTTTTTCAGGAGTAATTTGACTAAAATCAAAATCATTACGGCAACCAGATATAAAGACATCTTTGGCATCTCTAGAACTACTTGACCCACTACTCGTATGACGCATATGTACTGTTGTATAAGACATAATATTATTACAAAATAAAAAGCTAAATTTTATTAGATTAATAATAATTGGCAACCTAAACCTTCCTTAGCTGATATTTCCAAATAGTAGCGGCTGGATCCTGCGTTTCATCATACTTTGCTAAAAACACTGATTAATTCAGCTAGAAAAATTTACTAAAATAATTCAGCACATTGAGCTCTACTTGCTTTTTCATAATTTTTTGTCAAAAAACATCATATTAGGCAAATTTTCGTATAAATTACTCTTCTAGGTAAGTTGAGTAATTTAAAGGAAAGAAATGACGCTTAAACAACTAAAAGCTTTTTTGGCCCTTGCGCGTACACTCAACTATGCCAATGCTTCTTTAGAGTTACATCTCAGCCAATCTGCTTTAAGTCTCACCATCAAAAGCTTAGAGGAAGAATTAGGCGGTAAACTGTTTAACCGTAATACACGCCGTGTTGAACTTACTCAAGAAGGCAAATCACTCATTCCGTACGCTAAAAAATTACTCGCCAATTGGGATGAAATGGAAAACGATGTTAAACAACGGTTTAAGCTCAATCGTGGAACATTAAGTATTGCCTCAATGCCCTTTGTGACCCATGCCATTTTGCCAGAGGTGATTCATCAATTTTTAGCAGTCCACCCCAATCTTAATTTTTCGATTCACGATATTCCAAATGAGACCATTATAGAAAAAGTACAAGATGGTATTTTTGAGCTTGGTATTTGTTTTGAACCGGATCTCACCGAAGGTTTAGAGTTTAAACCGTTGTTTGAAGAAGACTTCTTAGCTCTATTACCTAAGAGTCACCCACTCGCTCAATCATCTTCTATTACATGGCATGAGCTTTGTTCAAATCCATTTGTAACCTTGCAAAAACCCTCAATTGTTCGATATTTAGTTGAGCAAAATTGTTTGCGAAATAATATAACGCTTGATTTAAAAGTTGAATGCCACCAAATTTCATCTCTCTCAAGTTTCGTTGCTTATGGAATTGGGGTAAGTGCAATTCCAAGGCATTTTGCTAAACACATTGATAAAGAACATAACGTACTGATTGATTTAAAAGACGAAGCCATTCATAAAACAGTAGGAATTGTTTATAAGAAGAACTTTGAAATTTCAAATATTTCTGCTCAATTTATTGAGGCACTGGTTCAATATAAATTTTAAAAAATTAAAGATTGTCTTTTAGTATAAGTTAAGCTTATGGATAAGTTAAATTCTTTAATTTTTATAAGTTTCAATATGTTGCAGAGTAATTTTTAAATTTTTTAGCTTGTATGCGTCTTAAGTTTTGTTCTTAATTTGATATTATTCATTGATTATACTTATTAATCATTTAAAAAAATTAACTTCTATAACACAAAATGTGATGCTAAAACTAGAAACACTAAGGGATATAGGAAAACAACAGAATGAATAAAGTTTATGCCAACGCAGAGGCAGCACTGAAAGATGTAATTGCAGACAATCAAACACTTGCTGTTGGTGGTTTTGGTTTGTGTGGAATTCCGGAAAAACTAATTGTTGCAGTGAAGCAAAGTGGTGTGACTGGTCTCACATGTATTTCGAATAACGCAGGTGTAGATGATTTCGGTTTAGGTATATTGCTTCAAACCAAACAGATCAAAAAAATGATCTCTTCTTATGTGGGTGAAAATAAAGAATTCGAGCGCCAATATTTAAATGGTGAATTAGAAGTTGAACTAACCCCACAAGGCACCTTAGCTGAAAAGTTACGTGCTGGAGGTGCTGGAATTCCAGCATTTTACACACAAACTGGTGTAGGTACACTCATTGCTGAAGGTAAAGAAGAACGTATTTTTAACGGCAAAAATTACATTTTAGAAGAATCTTTAACAGCCGATGTAGCTCTTGTTAAAGCATATAAGGCAGACAAGGCAGGTAATTTAGTATTTCGTAAAACTGCTCAGAATTTTAATCCCGAATGCGCAATGGCTGGAAAAATTACAATTGCAGAAGTTGAACAGGTGGTTGAAATTGGTGAATTGGATCCGGATGAAATCCATTTACCAGGTATATATGTGAACCGCATTGTATTAAACGCATCACCTGAAAAACGCATTGAGCATAAAACTTTAAGCACGGAGGCAGTATAAAATGGCTTGGTCACGTAATGAAATGGCACAGCGTGCTGCAAAAGAACTTGAAGATGGTTTTTATGTCAATTTAGGTATTGGCTTACCTACCCTTGTTGCCAATTATATTCCTGAGAATATTAATGTTTGGCTTCAATCTGAAAATGGCTTATTAGGTATTGGTGAATTCCCGACTGAAGAAACTGTCGATGCCGATTTAATTAATGCCGGCAAACAAACGGTTACTGCTCGCCCTGGTGCAGCCTTTTTCTCAAGCTCAGAATCTTTTGCCATGATTCGTGGTGGCCATGTCAACATTGCAATTTTAGGTGCAATGGAAGTTTCTGAAAAAGGAGACTTAGCGAACTGGATGATTCCGGGTAAAAAAGTCAAAGGTATGGGTGGTGCAATGGACTTGGTTGTTGGTGTTCAAAAAGTTGTTGTTCTAATGGAACACTGCGCAAAAGACGGTACACCAAAAATCGTGAAAAACTGTAGTTTACCTTTAACAGGTAAAGGTGTTGTTCATCGCGTAATTACAGACTTAGGCGTAATGGATATTACGCCACAAGGTGTAGAGCTCATTGAACTTGCTAAAGACGTAACGCTCGAACAAATTCAAGCTGCTACAGGTGTCGAGTTTTATAAAACCTTAGTCGCGTAAATTCTAAGGCTTAGTTAGCTGTACAAGACTCAAGTTAGTAAGTGAGCTTGAGTCTTAGCCCTATCAAGCACCGGATGTGCTGTCTATAAATAAGAATGAGAAGGATTTTTTCAGCTATGGAAAAACAGCAAGGAATTTTTGAAAGATTTGCTCTTCGGATTAGTGACTGGTCTGAAAAATGGTTTCCTGATTCATATATTTTTGCTCTGCTTGGCGTCATTATTGTCTCTGTTGCCGCCTTGGGTATTGGTGCTCCAATCCATGATGTAGCGACCTCATTTGGTAATGGCTTCTGGAGTCTTATTCCCTTTACCCTACAAATGACTATGCTCATTATTGTAGGTTATGTTGTTTCTGTATCTAAGCCCGTAAAATTCCTGATCCAAAAAATGGCGCGTATTCCAAGTTCTGGACGTGGTGCTATTGTTTTGGTGGCAACCGTTAGTTTATTAATTTCACTAGTCAATTGGGCAATAAGTACGATTCTTACTGCACTTTTAGTGATTGCATTAGCAAAACGTAAAGAGCTGAATATGGATTATCGTGCTGCTGCGGCAGCTGCAATCATTGGTATGGGAGCAACTTGGGCTCTTGGAATTAGTTCATCAGCAGCACAGCTTCAGGCAAATAAAACCAGTTTACCTGAGTCAATTTATAACCTAACTGGTGTTATTCCATTTACCGAAACGATTTTCCTTTGGCAATCAATTGCAATGACCATTATTTTAGTGATTGTTTCAATCGCTATTGCATATTGGTCTGCCCCAAAAGGCAATAGCGTTAAAACCATTGATAGTTTTGATGTGCAATTTGAAGAAGAAAAAACAAATGAAGCAAAATCTACTCGTCCAGGTGACTGGTTAGAAAATTCGCCTATCTTAACGATTATTGTGGTGGTTTTAGGCTTAATCTGGATGTTTTTTGAATTTTCAAAAAGCAATCCCATCATTGCCATTTCAAGTCTCAACACCTACAACTTCGTGTTTTTAATGCTTGGGTTAGCTTTACATGGCACACCACGGAACTTTTTAAATGCTGTTGCAAAAGCAGTTCCGGCAGTATCGGGCATCTTAATTCAATTTCCACTGTACGGAAGTATCGCCTTTATTATGACGCAAGCTTTAAATAGCCAAGACTTATCGCTGTCACATTATATTGCCGAGTTTTTCGTTTCAATCGCTTCAAAAGAAACCTTTGCAATTGTGATGGGAATTTACTCTGCGGTACTTGGATTTTTTGTACCTTCAGGTGGTGGAAAATGGATCATTGAAGCCCCATATGTAATGCAAGCAGCAAATGATTTAAAGGTTCATTTGGGTTGGTCTGTACAAATTTATAATGCAGCCGAAGCTTTACCAAACTTAATCAATCCATTCTTTATGCTTCCAATGTTAGGCATTTTAAAACTAAAAGCAAAAGATGTGATTGGTTTTACAGTGACACAACTCGTTGTGCATTTTCCTTTAGTTTTATTCTTGCTGTGGTTCTTTGGTAGAACGCTCAGCTATACCCCTCCAACTTTTTAATTTAGTGGCGCCTTTAGTTTATGCTAAAGGCAAATTTAGCAAATACACCAATAAGAGATATTAAGATGAGTTCAATTGTTATAGTTTCAGGTAGCCGTACTGCAATGGGTGGTTTTCAGGGTAGTTTATCTTCTCTAACTGCTCCAGAACTTGGCGCTGCTGTCATCCGCGAATCGATCCAACGTGCAGGTGTTAAGCCTGAACAAGTAGATGAAGTGATTTTCGGTTGTGTACTCAGTGCAGGTATTGGTCAAGGCCCTGCTCGTCAAGCCATGCGTAAAGCTGGCGTGCCTGATCATGTCGGAGCTGTGACCATTAATAAACTTTGCGGCTCTGCAATGAAAGCGGTGTTAATGGCATCAGATACCTTAAAAGCAGGCAGTGCCAATATTATTGTGGCTGGCGGCATGGAATCTATGACGAATGCACCTTATATTTTGCCTAAAGCTCGCGGTGGTTATCGTATGGGACACGGCGAAATTAAGGATCATATGTTTTTAGATGGCCTCGAAGATGCAGAAACAGGTCGTTTAATGGGGTCTTTTGCTCAAGACATGGCAAATACCAAAGGCTTTACCCGTGAGCAAATGGATGACTTTGCAATTTCTTCACTTAAAAAAGCGCAAACTGCGATTACGGAAGGTTATTTCAAAGAAGAGATTGTTCCTGTTGAAGTAAAAACCCGTAAAGGTGTCGAAGTTATTGATCAAGATGAGCAACCATTAAAAGCAAATCTTGAGAAAATTCCGACTTTACGCCCTGCTTTTAGCAAGGACGGCACAATTACAGCCGCTAACTCAAGCTCTATTTCTGATGGTGCTGCTGCATTAGTACTTACCACTGAAGAATATGCTCAAAGTCACGGGTTAAATACTTTAGCAAAAATTGTGGCAACTTCGACTCACTCTCAGCATCCAAGCGAATTCACAATTGCTCCAATTAGTGCAATTCAAAAAGTACTTGAGCGTGCTGGTTGGTCTGTTGATGAAGTAGATGCTTGGGAAATTAATGAGGCTTTTGCAATGGTGGCAATGGCACCAATTCATGAGCTAGGAATTGATGAAGCAAAAGTAAACGTCCATGGTGGTGCATGTGCATTGGGCCATCCAATTGGTGCTACAGGTTCAAGAATTATTCTTTCTCTTATTTATGCATTAAAACGCTTAGGTAAAAAGAAAGGTGTCGCTGCCCTTTGTATTGGTGGTGGTGAAGCAACAGCCGTTGCGATTGAAATTTAATTTAAAATTAAAAGAAGATGTAAGGATTTTCTTACATCTTCTTTTTTATAATTAAAACTCTTAAGCAGTTTTAAATAGTTCATAACAGGTTTGACGGAACCATTTATGGCTACTCTTGTGGTGACAAGACATATGCCAATGTTGCTTAACATCATAAGTTGGAAAATCAAGCGGTGCCGGTAAAATCTGTAAGTTCTCTCTAACCAATAAAACCTGACTTAAATAATATGGCACAGTGGCAATAGCATCTGTTTCCTGAACGACCAATCCCACACCTAAATAACTTGGTAAGCGAATTAAAATATTTCGGTCCAGCCCTTTATTCTGCAGCTCATTTTTAATGTGATAATGCCCAATACCCGCATCAATATCGATGTGAGATTCACGCATATAATCCTCTAAAGTGAAATTATTTGGGTCTAAACGTGGATGGCTTTTTGAGCTAATTACGACATAGTGTTGACGAAAAAACTTCTGCTGATAAAAACCTTCTTCTAACTGCGGTAAAAAACCTATGGCTAGATCAATTTCACCGTTTGCCATTTGATAGCTAGTTTCTGGTGTAATCGGCCTAATATTTAAACGAATCAAAGGAGCTTTTTCTTTTAAATAATTGGTCAGTTGCGGCAATAAAACCAAATGAGATACATCAGTCATCGCAATCGTAAACAACTGATCTGAGGTCAACGGATCAAAGTTCACATTAAAATTATTAATGCTTTCAACCTTATCAATAACTTCGCTAATGAGTGGAAAAATTTGCTTTGCCAGTTCAGTCGGAATCATTTCATTACCGACTCGAATAAACAAAGGATCATTAAAATGTTGGCGGATTTTGTTTAGACCATTACTAACGCTCGGCTGTGTCAAACCAATAGCATCTGCAGCCATTGAAACACTTTTGAACCGATAAATATGATAAAAAATATTTAATAATCTACTGTCTAGATCAAACAAAATTGTCTCCGCTTGGACTCAATAATCCATTGAAATAAGTTCAAAGTAGGTATGAAAGAGATAAATACTCCTATACTCTACTTTTGACTTATTGAAATTTACTCTAAATTATCAAAGAATTTAGACAAGGGGCAATGCTTTATACTGCCTTTCATCGTAAAGACCAAAGCATAATCTACTTATTTGCTTAATTTATATATAAATATCGTGTACTTCATCATTTCAAATGAGTAGACGTTATAGGTCTTGCTGGCCTTTGAAACCATTCCATATTTTCTGTACCGACTTATTATCACTCAAAATTGTATGTTTAGGGCTGTGGTCGGGTTCAGTTGCAGAAACCGGTACAATAACCGTTTCAGCAATTTTAATCCCACTTAAAATATCATCCCCCACTTTTCTAATATTGCTTTTATCTGCATAGCAAATCATAAAGTCACAAGCACCTTCTTTTAACAAAGACAGGCCTTCTCCACTATTCGTTGCGACAATTTCAATTTTTAAATCACGAATAAGTGTAGGAAATTTCTTTAAAAAAGTAGTTAAAAATCCAGAAGCTAAAGAATGAACAACGCAGAAACGAATGGTCGATTCAGTTTCATTTTTAATATT
Source organism: Acinetobacter sp. OYA S30 (assembly GCF_033599315.1). Taxonomy (NCBI): domain Bacteria; kingdom Pseudomonadati; phylum Pseudomonadota; class Gammaproteobacteria; order Moraxellales; family Moraxellaceae; genus Acinetobacter; species Acinetobacter sp. OYA S30. The sequence continues at coordinate 100,030 of NZ_JAWVAV010000008.1, read as the reverse complement.
TTTAATGAGTTTTGCGGTCTCCTCTACCTGTTTTTCAATATTTTTAGACATCACTAATAAAATTCGACCAATGTCTGTAAATTCGATGTTGTTTTTGTTGTTCCTAATAATGACTTCAGCACCAATCATTTCTTCAATTTGTTGAATTCTTCGAGTAAATGCAGACTGGCTAATAAATCTTTTCTCTGCTGCTTTTGAGATTGAACGTTCGCGTTCTAATGTGAGGAGATCCTCTACCCAACGGACTTCTAAATTCATCTTATCTATTCCCTTTTAGATTTGTAATTTTATTAATTGATATTTTTGGGAAGTAGCATAAATAAATTTAGTGATGAGAAAGAATGATAAAACATAGGGAGTACCTGCAAAAATGCGAGAAGTGAAAGGACAAAGCCAATCTATAAAATTAAGTATTTAATAATTCTGACATAGAAAAGAAGATAAGAAAATAATAGGTTTTGTTTTCACGAGACAAGAGATGAACATAAGTACAATTCAGCTAAAAAAATTATTTAAATCAAACAATAAAAACCCATCATAAAAATAAATAAGCGATCTTAACAAGATAACTTTTAGAAATAAGCAAGAACTAATATTTGTACATTTTATTGATAAAAAAAGTCCGCACCTTGGGGAAGAATGCGGACTGTAAACTGTTTCAATAACCGATCCTTATGTTATTGATTAAATTTTTCAGAATCTTAATTAAGATACTTTTCCACTATAAAAGGTAGTTAAAAAATCTATTTTCATACCCTTTTTACTTTGCCTAATCCAAAAAATATGAAAAATGATTTTTTACTCACTCAATGGGTTGGTAAGGTAATAATTGATAAGAAAATGATTACCTTACCTCATTTCAGGATTTAAGCAGTCATAATAATTGATTGTATTTAAATACAATATTTGAAAAGAGTATAAGATAAAAAGATAATCCCGACTATTATACTAAAGTATCTATTTGGGTGTACACAAACGTATGGAGTCCCCTTTAAAAGCGGTGACGATTTTCGCAGACGGGTTGATCAAAATGACCTAATATTCACCAATCAAGTAGTATAACTTTCTTGAAATTTCAACCATCATATTAGAAGTATATTGACTGATTTCAAATATCTGTTTTTTCTGTGGATTGAAAACCATATTGTCTTTTTCATCACTAAAAAAAACATAAGTTGTGTATTTATCCATGTGATGAATATGCTCTTTCAAGCTGAGTTTCTCACCAGAGTTAGGGTCATATGCAATAAACTTCATTCTCATGCATTTGTCTCTTTACAGCGTGCTTACACCTTATAAAATTTCAGTCAAAAGATTATTTAACAGACAATAATCTTGAATGCCTAAATTATTGATACGATGCAGTAGGGATATTTTGTTTAGCTTTTTGAATAGATAACTCAGCATTCTTAATTGATTGCTCAGCTTCTTTAAGCATGTGCGAACTTTTAGTTTCAGCTTTTTCTTCATTACCCCAAAGGAGATAACAAGCAAAACTTCCCAATATTAATAAAGCAGCAGTTACTTTTAACATAAACTTAATAAATCAAAATTTTCTGTATTATAAGTATTTTTATGTGAAATGCATCACAATTTTATTAAAATTTATTAAACAAAACTCATTATTTGCTTATATAAATTAACTTTCACATGAAAAATCAAATATTTTTTTGATTTTAATACACGGAAATGATTGCTTAGTTTTCTGTATAAATTTTGATTTACTTACATTTTCACACCTTTGACCAATCTATAAAATTAAATAAATATTTGAATATATTAAACTTTAGAACAAGTATTCATTCTATATACGCTCATATACCAACGATTATTTCTCGACTACCGTCTTTTTTGTTATGCAAAAAATGCATAATTGCTTTAATAAATGCATTAGAAGTGAAGCATTTCGAATTCTAAGATGAATCATCTTAACTAATTCGAAGTTTAATGATGAACGCTGATATTACTACCCGTATTGAGAAGGATCTTATTGGTCATCGAGAAATCAACAATGACCATTATTACGGAGTTCAAACATTACGTGCTTTAGAAAATTTCAACTTAACAAATAGCAAAGTTGGAAATTTCCCTAATTTAATTAAAGCATTAGCTATGGTTAAACTAGCTTGTGCTGAAGCAAACTATAATCTTAAAAACTTAGATCAAACTAAATTTGAAGCGATTGAATACAGCTGTAATCAGCTTATTCGTGGTAATTTCCATGACCAGTTCCCAATCGACATGATGCAAGGCGGTGCTGGCACTTCAACCAATATGAATGCAAATGAAGTATTGGCAAACGTTGCTTTAGAATATATGGGCCATTCTAAAGGTCAATATCAATACTTGCATCCAAATAACGACATTAATATGTCGCAGTCAACAAATGACGTATACCCTACTGCAATTCGTTTAGGTTTATTACTTAGCCTAGATGAGTTAAATCTTCCATTTAACAATTTGATTCTTAGCTTCTTGAATAAATCTCAAGAGTTTGCACACATTTTAAAAATGGGTCGTACTCAGTTACAAGACGCTGTGCCTATGACATTAGGTCAAGAGTTTGGTGCTTTTGCGGTAACTCTACAAAAAGACCTTGAGCAAATTAATACGCTTATTCCAAATGTTTTAGCTTATATGAATCTTGGCGGTACAGCGATTGGTACGGGAATTACCACTGAATATAGTTACCGTGAACTCGCGATTCAAGCACTTGGAAAAATCTCTGGTAAGAAAATTAAGTCAGCTCCAGATTTGATTGAAGCCACTTCTGATATGGGTGACTTTGTTCTTTTATCTGGTTTATTAAAACGTACTGCAACTAAACTTTCAAAAATTGCCAATGACTTGCGTTTACTTTCAAGTGGTCCACGTACTGGCATTAATGAAATTAATTTAGAAGCACGTCAACCTGGTAGCTCGATCATGCCAGGTAAAGTAAACCCAGTTATTCCTGAAGCAATGAACCTTGCTTGCTTCCAGATTATTGCAAATGATTTGGCTGTAACTTTAGCTGCTGAAGCTGGTCAATTACAGTTAAATGCAATGGAACCACTTATTGCATTCAAACTGTTTGAATCGATGGACTTGCTTGGTAAAGCAATGGCAATGTTCCAAACCAAATGTATTGATACAATTACGGCGAACCCTGAACACTGTAAAGCTTTGGTTGAAAATTCAATTGGTATTGTGACTGCACTTAACCCATACCTAGGTTATGAAACTACAACTCGTATTGCTAAAACAGCAAACGAAACTGGGCAAAGCGTATTGGCTTTAGTTCAAAATGAAGGTTTATTATCGGCACAAGTGCTTGATGATATCTTGTCGATTAATAATATGGTTAAACCAAAAATTTCGGCTTAATTCCTGAAAATAAAAAAGGAGCTTTTATAAGCTCCTTTTTTATTTGTTCTATAACTTTTAAAAGCTAAAAGTTGTAGAGAACTGGGCTGTACGTGGATTGCCTAAGAATAAATAGTCATCACCCATAAATGCCCCTACATCACGCCAATATTTCTTATTAAACAAGTTATCAATATTGAATCTAAAAGTTGTGTCATGCCCAGCAAAATTTGTTTTATAGGCAGCACCAATATTAAAGACACTATATCCGCCTACTTTTGCAGTTCCCTCTTTATTTGCATATTTACTGCTACTGTATTGCATACCACTGAGTAATCTTAAACCTTCAACTGACGGTACTTTATAAGATAACTGGGCTGTGGCACGTACTTTCGGCACATTTTGAGTTTGATGACCTTTGTAGCTGTCAGTATCAATATCAACAAGACGAGATTTGGTATAGGTAATGCCAGAACTTACGTCAAGTGTATCGGTTAAGGCACCTGTTAAACCTAACTCAATACCTTGATTGTGTTGTTCGCCTTGCTCAATAAAATCTGGAGGACTATCAATATTAATCTTGCTGTATTGATTGTCTTGTTTTAAATCAAAAATAGCTGCTGTTAACAAGAAGTTCCGAATTTGTTGCTTAATACCAAGTTCATATTGTTCAGAGCTTCTAGGTGATAGTACTGAAGGGCCTATATTATTTTTAATATTATTTGTATACCACGGAGCTTCGCCACCGTCTGATAAACCTTTAGCATATGAAGCATATAGATTAGTCGTAGCAGTTGGGCTATACATGAGCGCTAATTGTGGCAAGAACTTGTTTAAATCCGTATCACGGCTTTGCTGCCCATCTGAATTATAAGCTTGCTCATCAAGATGAATCAGTTTCCCACCGAATAAGGTTGACCAGTGATCATTAAATTGAACTCGGTCAGATACAGTAAATGCAGTCTGATCACTCTGTAGAGCTTTGTAACGATCGCCTGGACTTTCCAATGACGGATTGTAGTCGACCGTATTTTCATAGATATTGCCTGTTCCTATAAATCCATTAAGTGGTGTATGGTGTTTTAGAGTTTTATAAGTATGTTGTAATTCGAAAGCGATTTGATGCTGTATATTGCCAGTATTGAATTGACCATTTAACCCAGCAGCAAACTGATTGGTTATACGTGCATCATCTGGACTGCGATAATCATAAATGTCATAGTTGCCATCTTTGTAGAATACTGCAAGTTCATTACCTGATGAGTAATAACTTCCATAAGGAAATACAATATAATCATCAATCACAACACGGCTTTGAGACGCACTTAAGCTACCATTCCATTGATCGTTAAATGCATATTGATATTTCAAACTCGCATTTAGACTGTTATTTACAACAGGCTTACTCCAAGACTGGTAACCCAATAAACGGTCTTGATCTACATTTGTTGGTACTTCTTGCCCATCAAGCAGTTGATAACCGGGTACTGAACGTTGACTTTGATGCTGGGCTTCAATATCGAACAATAATTTAGAACGCTCATTAATTTTCCAGTCTAAAGCTACTGAACCAAACTCACGCTTACCATTTGCATGATGAACATTTGGATGGATGCTTTCATGGGCTAAATTGATTCGATAACCAAAACTATCATTAACAAAGCCGCCAACATCTGTTGCCAGTGTATAGCCGCCTTCTGAATTTGCATCTACAGTAATGTTTTTAACATCGGCTGGTCTTTTGGTTACATAGTTAACCACACCACCTGGTGTCGACATTCCACTTTGAATTGCAGAAATGCCTTTTAAGATTTCAACTTGTTCTTTATTTTCTAAAGCTACATTTTGTTCGCCACGTATGGTATGGCCATTAATGAGATAGCTTGAGCCTAAATCGAGTGCGAAACCACGTGCTACAAAGTTTGGATAGTAACCAATAGCGGCATAACCATCGCCTAAGGATGAATCATTTTTAATCACATCGGTCAGTATTTTTGCGTGTTGATCTGCTATACGTTCAGATGTAATGGTTGTAATAGATGCAGGTACTTTCTTTAAATCACCAGTTTGAAAACCAGATAAACTCACTTTTTTTGATGTGTATAGTGCATCACTATTTTGTGTAGCGTTCACAGTAATGGTTGGGAGCTGCGAAACCTCCGCTTCATTTGCATAGACGACAGATGTTATGAGTGCAATAGATGAAGCCAATGCTGTTTTAGAGCATGTCATAAAGTGAAGATTTAACGAACGTCTTTCCATTGAATAACTACCTGCCATACCGTGCATAATTTGAAGCGCTAGAAATAAGTGCTGAGCCGATTTTTAGCCACGCAAGAATACAGCTACATATATTGAGAAACAACATATTCTGTATTTTTTCGATTAAGTGAATTTAGTCCGACTTTTTTCAACTTATCATTCTATAAATTTCATTTATTTTCTTAGGAATTGATACTATAACTTTTTAAGTATTATCAAATATTCAAAATACACTTAAGCTCAAAATGGCACTTAAAAGGAGAAACAGAATAGAAAAATACTGGTATTAAATTAGCTTACTGATTTTAAAAATAATTAATTATTCAGTTAAATAAAAGGAAGTGTTCGATCATTGGTAAAAAACTCTTTAAATCGAACAAAAGGAAGTAATCTCACTAGAATCGAATTTTAAAATTAGAAAAAATGAATGGTTAGGAATTCTAAGGACGTGCTCAGGGTTGAGTGATTTTTAAAAAGTTCATTCTATTTTCTGTTTAGCTCACCTAAAAAGTTCCTAGTTTTTGTCTACAAAATGATGGAAGTAATATGACATATACTCAGGAAGAAAAACGTAGCCGGATACGTGGGATTGTAGGCGCAGCCTCTGGTAATTTAGTTGAATGGTTTGATTTTTATATTTATGCAGTATTTGCTGCTTACTTTACTCAAGCTTTAACCGCGCCAGATATGGATAGCACAACCAAGTCTATTTATGTTTGGGGGGTGTTTGCAGCAAGCTTCTTTATGCGTCCGATTGGAAGCTGGCTATTTGGTCGTATTGCAGATCGACATGGCCGAAAGAAGTCGATGATCATATCAATTTGTCTGATGGCTTTAAGCTCCTTTTTGTTTGCAGCTTTGCCTACTTATGATCAAGTCGGTTTATTTGCCCCTTTTCTGTTACTCCTTGTTCGTTTACTTCAAGGCTTATCAGTGGGTGGTGAATATGGCGCCGTTGCCACTTATATGAGTGAATTAGGCTTAAAAGGTCAGCGTGGTTTTTACTCATCTTTCCAATATGTCACCCTCTCTGGTGGTCAATTGCTTGCAAGCTTACTGGGCGTTATTTTATTGACGTTCTTAAGTGAACAACAATTACATGATGGCGGTTGGCGTATTCCATTTGTTATTGGTGGTATCGCAGCAATCTTATCTTTGCTTGCACGTAGTCGTTTAGAAGAAACACTTTCTCATCAAGACAGCGAACGAAAAGAGTCTGGTAGCTTAAGAGAACTCTTTAAAAAGCACTGGAAAACCTTTTTATTAGTGGTTGGATACACTTCTGCTGGTTCATTAACGTTTTATGTAGAGACTGTTTATTCAAAAACCTATTTAACCAACTTAGGGATGGATGGAAAAACCGTTGGTTATATCATGACCTTCGCCCTATTTGTCTATATGTGTGCTCAACCTGTATTTGGTGCAATTTCAGACCGTATTGGGCGACGCTCTTCAATGTTGGCATTTAGCTTATTGTCCGCCATTTTTATTTATCCCGTCATGGTGATCGGGATGCGTGCCTATATAGATTCTCCGATCATCATTACCTTGCTACTCATCTTTATGATGATGTTACTCAGCTTCTATACTTCTATTAGTGGTTTGGTAAAAGCTGAAATGTTCCCACCTCATGTGCGAGCTTTAGGTGTAGGTTTCTCTTATGCAGTAGGTAATGCACTGTTTGGTGGTTCTGCGCCTTCGGTTGCCTTACAGTTCAAAGCCGCTGGAATTGAAAACACCTTCTTTATTTATGTGATTGTCATGCTGATTATCTGTTTCTTATGTAGCCTTGCGCTTCCTAAAAAACCAGATTATTTAGAACATGATCATTAATTAAATAAGATGCCTTCTGTCCAAAGCAGAAGGCATCTTTTAGCCCTTAGCAAATTCTTTTAAAAAAGCCCACGGAAAAATCCCTTTATCATGCCCATCGCTAAAGCAAATTTGGGCACCATAACCTTGATCAAACATAGCTGTCACTTCAACATTTTGATGTTCTATTTTAATTTGTTTAATCCGCTTCGCTCGGCAAAAGCCACATGGGCAAATTTCCCTTAAACTTTGATGACTCAGACATACGCTTGAGCCATCGGTCCATATAAAGTGAACCTGCTTATTTATAGTGTCGACACGGATATCAGGTCTGATTTGCATACTTCACCTCACCAATTTGATTTAATCCAATACGAATCGCTTTTCGTACTTCAGGATCTGGATCATTTTGATGTTGTTCCAATAGCTTCTGAGCTTCTGCTGTACCAATTTCACCGAGTGCTAAAGCGACTTCTTTACGCAAGTTACTAATTTCATGCTTAAAGTTATCAGTCAAATGAGCAACTGCCAGATGTGATTTAAGTAGTCCCAAGCTCCGTACTGCTGCAATACGTACTTGCCAATACAAGTCTGATACAGCATGAATTAAAGGAGCTTCGAGCTGAACAATACGTAATTTTCCAATCGTAAGAGCAGCTTCCACTCTTAGTTGCCAACTTTCCGAAGTTAAAGAGTGTTGAAGTGCTTGGATGACCTCTGCGGATATACTCTGACTATAAGCCAAACCACCTGTTGCAATACGGCGGACCTCATCATCTGTATCTGTTTCGGCAATTTTTGCCAATATCGTAATTGCTTGGTCTTGTTGTAACCAACTTAATGCACTGACTGCCTCACGGCGTACAAATGCATCTTCGTGGTGTACCAAAGCAGATATCTCTTCAAATAATTGCTGTGGTCGTAAAGGTTTTAAAGCACGCAGAATTGCACTAAGAGCAAAAGTATCCGTATGCTTTAAATACGGTGCCAGTATCTGGGCTGATGCCGCATTTTTAACTTCACTTAAACTCTGGCTGGCAGCTTGTCTCACATTCAGATCAGCATCAAATAAGGCTCGAGCTAATACCTGCAAACTGGTTGGGTCTTCCCAGCTTTCTAGTTTTTTTGCTGCTTCTTCACGAACTAAAGCTGAAGAGTCGTGTTGTAGTGCTGTATGCAACCAAGGAAGTAAATCCGGATTTTCTTCATCACCAATATTCATTAAAGCGACAAAGCGGATCTTTTCATCTGCATGATTGAGCTGCGCAAGAAATTCCTGATTATATTCATCGATATCATCTAAAGCTTGATAATAAAAACTCATTCGTATTCCTTAATTTGTGATTTCTTTCCAAGCCCTAATGGATTTAAACGGCTTAACTCTTCTTGTTGAGTGGCTTCTTTTAAAGTCTGGATGCAATGTTTTTTAATGGCTGTAAATTCACTACTCGTTACAAGCTCAACATCCCGTGGACGTTCAAACTTAAGTGGAATTTCTTCAATAATTCGCCCTGGTCGATGGCTCATAATCAACACTCGATCGGCTAAAAAAAGTGCCTCATCAATATCGTGGGTAATAAATAAAACCGACGTTTGAATTTCTTGCCAAATTTCGAGTAATAGCATTTGCATTTTTAAACGAGTTTGAGCATCTAACGCACCAAACGGCTCATCCATTAATAAAATGCGAGGTTGATTAATCAGTACTCTCGCAATTTCAACCCGTTGCTGCATGCCACCAGAAAGTTCAGCTGGAAATTTATGTTCAAAACCTTTAAGTCCGACCAGATCAATCATTTTCTGAGCTTGTTCAATACGCTTTTGTTTAGCGATGCCTTTCATTTTTAAACCAAAGGCTATATTTTCGAGCACGCTTTTCCACGGAAATAAGGTATGTTGCTGAAACACCAAACCTCTATCTGGATGCGGTTCAAATATCGATTCATCATCGACCGTTAAAGACCCAGAACTAATCGGTAAATGCCCTGCCAAAGCGCCTAATAATGTGGATTTACCACAACCCGACGGGCCAAGTAGACATATAAACTCGCCCGGTTGTATTTCGAAATTAACCCGATCTAATGCCTGAAAACGATTTTTAGCTTGCCCTAAATGTAGAGATAGATTTTGAATACGCACATGGCCTTGTGTAACTGACATTTTAAGACTTCCTTAGTTGATACCATGGAGTAAATCGGTTTCCAATCACACGCACCAATGTACTGCTAAACATACCTAATGCTCCTATTAGCACCATGCCAACCACGATATTGCTATAGTTTTGCAAGGTGAAAGACTCCCATGTGAAGTATCCAATTCCATGTTGCCCCGAAATCATTTCGGCAGTCACTAAACAGAACCAGCAAGTACCCATTCCAATGGATAAACCAGTAATAATATTCGGTAATGCCCCCGGAATAATGACTTCATGAATAATGGCAAGATCAGAAGCACCTAGACTTTTTGCAGATGCAACGAGTCTTGGATCAACTGCACCAACGCCATGTACGGTGTTTAATAAAATTGGAAATAAAGCCCCAATAAAGGTAATAAAAATCATGGAAGCTTCTGAGGATGGAAAAATCAGAATTGCTAAAGGAATCCATGCAACTGCTGGTATTGGACGTAATACTTCTAATGGTGGCATTAGAAAGGCAGCCAGTTTTTGATAACGTCCTGCCAACAAACCAATACCTACACCAATTAGAGCCGCAAGCACAAAACCAATCACTACACGAAACACACTAGATTCAACATGTTCAAATGCAGCGCTGAGTTGAAAAAAAGCCCATAGCGCATGAATGACATCTAAAGGTGTCGGGACATTGCTAAAGTTCACAAAGCCTAAATTTATTTTAAACTGAGCAAGTCCTTGCCAAATGACTATCCAAAAAGCTATAGATGTGAAAGCAATCACATGGCTTTTTAAACGCGCTGGATATGATCTCAACTGCTGAAAAAATTTAGTCAAAAATGTACTTTGGTTTTTAGGTTTTGTTTGGACCAAACTACTCATTCGTCACCTCCTGCTCATTAGGTAAGACAACACATCAGCTCTGTTTTACAAGCTGAATAGCTTTAAAGTCATATACTTTTCCACCCTGTTGTTTAGCCCATTTTTCAGCATCATCTTTTAATAAAAAGGCTTGAATTTGTCCTGCTTTGTCTGTGGCATACCATGCTAAATTAGCAAGTAACTTAATGTCGGACTGATGATCTTGGCTATAAACCACACGCACCGTTTTTCCATCGGCTTGTATTTTCTTTAAATCAGAAAAAGCATGCTCAGGCGTTTCGTAGCTACGAACTTTTTCTTCACCCGTTACCCAAATTTGAGTCACCCGATCAAATGTTTTGATGGGTTGGCCTGTTAAAGCGTCATTGGCAACCAAAGGTGATTTTGTATAGTCAGCCAATTGCTGGCTGTAATTAAGTCCAGATGCCTGAAATGCATCCTTAATATATTGGTCATCAATAAATTTATTTACATCAAGCGTACCGTCGTTTTTTCCTAAAACTTTTAAGGTATCTATCGCAATTTGAGTCGCTTTTCGATATTCAGGTTTCCACGTTAAGTCACGAGTTTGCAGACCTAAAGGGCCATGAAATAGATAAACAACTTCGGCAGGAATACCTGTTTTTTCAGCAATAAGTTCACTATATTTTTCTGGCTGTTCCTGAATCAGACGATTCGCTTCAATAGTTGCTTGTAAATAGGCTTTTATAACTTCTGGATGCTGCTGTGCATAATCCTTGCTCGCAAGTGATCCATGAAATGTAGGTGATTTTGCTTGTGAACCATCATAGATTTTTTTAGCAAAACCTTGGTAAGCAAATAACTCTCCAAATGGTACGAAGTCAGCATGTGCAGCAATCTTATGACTTTTTAATGCAGGTCCCGCCACTTCTGGCGCCTGAGCAATCACTTTAATATCTTTATCAAGTTGCCAGCCTTCAGCCTGAATCGCTCGTAGCAATAGTCCATGAGCAGTTGAAGCAAAAGGTACGGAAATGGTTTGTCCTTTTAGTTCTTTCAGTGATGTTACTTTTGAGTCAATTGGAACAACAATCGCATTACCGCTACCATTAATACTGCCTGACAAAGGTGCTAAAAATATGCTTTCTTTCCCAGCTTTTTTAAATGCCGCTAAATTATTAACCGCAGGAAAGTCAGCCATTGCTCCCAAATCTAGACGCCCAGCTACCATCTCGCTGGTAAGTGGTGCACCAGAGGTAAAGTTTTTCCATTGAATATCATATTTAACGTGTTTGTATTTACCATCTTTAGGCAAATATTTTGGTAATAAATTCAATTCACGAATGAGCAACCCACCTGTTGCACAGTTAATGGTCGTGTCTTGTGTACCAATGGCGACACGCACAGTTTCTGTTTTACTGCCGCACCCCAAAGTGCCGAGTACCATGGCACCAATTAAGCTACTGAGTAATAGTTTTTTATTGATCAATTTATTTTGTCTCATGTTGAGTATTCCAAATTAATTATTTGAGTAGGTATGGGATATTTACTTTGACTGCATCCGTTGGGCAGTCTTTTTCACAAGGCATGCAATACCAACATTCATCAAATTGCATATAAGCTTTTTGGGTTGTTGGATCGATTGCTAATAAGTCCATTGGACAAACATCTACACAGACAGTACATCCTTTATCAGCAATACATTTATCTTCATCGATAATGACGGGTGCGACAGTACGGTGCTGTACTTCTTTAAAAATAAAAGCCATGATTTGAGTTCCTGATTTATTTAGTCTGCTAGAGCAACATCTTTTTGAATACGTAAACGGTCATACGACACAGCTTCATCTTGATTAATCGGAACTACATAAGGCTCGATTGGCTTTTTGAAACTGACCATATTGCCGTGTTCATCTTTTTTCAAATGCGCGTGACAGAACCAATCCGAGTTATTTTTTTGAGGGAAATCTGCTCTATAGTGGTACAGTCCCCAGCGGCTTTCTTCTCTAAACAATGAAGCTCTTGCTGCCATTTCCGCACAGTCTCGAATAAAAGAAACTTCAGCGGCACGCATCAGCTCATGAGGGTTTCTTGCAGAAATTCGCTTAATATCCTGTTTAATTTCTTCAAAACGCTTGAGCCCAATTTGCATTTTTTGGCGAGTTTTAGGGGGCTGCAAATAGTCATTTACAAAACGGCGCAGCTTATATTCCACTTGCTCTGGAGGTAAACCTTCTGAGCAATTCAGTGGCGCAAATATTCGAGCTTTTTCTGCTTCTATTTCGCTTTGGTTTAATTCACTATCTTCAACTGCATTCACGTATTGCGCAGCATTTACACCTGCAAACCATCCGTAGGTAAATGCACCAAGCATATAATTGTGAGGTACAGCAGCCATATCACCAGCACTGTATAATCCTTTAACTGAAGTCTCAGCTTTTTCATTTACCCATACGCCAGAAGCGCTGTGCCCGCTACAGAAACCAATTTCTGAAATATGCATTTCCACCATATCTTGACGGTAATTGGTTCCTCGCCCCTCATGAAAACGTCCACGGCTTGGGCGCTCATTGGTATGCAAGATTTCTTCGATGGTTTGAATGGTTTCTTCGGCCAGATGATCTACTTTTAAATAAACAGGACCATTACCACTTTCCAGTTCTTGGTAAAACTCCCACATCATTTGACCACTCCAGTAGTCACATTCAATGAAACGTTCACCTTTACTGTTAGCGGTATAACCTCCTAAAGGACCAGTCACATAGGCACAAGCTGGGCCGTTATAGTCTTTAATCAATGGATTAATCTGGAAGCATTCTAAGTTAGCAAGCTCAGCACCTGCATGGTATGCCATTGCATAGCCGTCACCTGCATTGGTTGGGTTTTCATAAGTGCCCATTAAATAGCCGGAAGCTGGCAAACCTAAACGCCCTGCGGCACCACAACATAAAATGGCAGCTTTCGTTTTAATGACATAAAAGTCACCACTACGACAGTCAAAACCAAGTACACCATTGATTGCACCTTGCTCATTTTTTAGAAGCTTCGTAGTGACAATCCGATTATTAATTTTGACTTGAGCACGCTTTAACTGACGATATAAAACTTTTTTAACGTCATGGCCTTCGGGCATTGGTAAAACATATGCCCCCATGTGATGTACTTTTTTTACTGCAAATTCGCCAGTCTCATCTTTTTCAAACTTAATACCCCATTGATCGAGCTGTTGAATGGTTGTGAAACTATGCTTCGCATATGCATATACAGTGGTTTGGTTAACTACCCCATCATTAGCAATGGTAATTTCTTTGGTGTATTGCTCAGGTGTTGCGTAGCCCAGAATAACAGCATTATTCAGTCCATCCATTCCCATTGAAATCGCCCCACTACGTTTTACATTCGCTTTTTCAATGAGCAAGACTTTTAAATTCGGGTTTTCTTGTTTGGCTTTAATCGCAGCCATTGGCCCTGCAGTTCCACCACCAATCACCACAATATCGAACTCAAGATATTTATTTTCCATTGAATATTCCTTATTTTTATTTGAGTTATTAACGATGAATACGTAAACGGTACTGGAAGGTATCGCCCGAGAAATAGAGATATTCATAGTCAATCGGTTGGCCATTTGCGTCATGAGTCAAACGTTCGACCCGTAATACCGGACTTCCGATTTCGACTTGCAACAAAGCCGCTAATTCTTCATCCGCTACCGTGGCATCAATGCTTAAATCCGCATGTCCCAAAGGAATATCGCACTCTTGTTCTAATGCCTTGAAAATATCGGTTGTACGTAAATCAATCGCTTTCTCTTTAAGCTTCAGACCAATATGTTCAGGCAAATAAGTCAACTCATACGACACTGGCTGACGGTTGAGTAAACGGACACGTTGAATTTCATACACATTGGCTTTAACAGGTAACTTCAATTTGGGCACAACGTGCATCGGGATCTGCTTAAGCTCGGCCGAGATGACACGGTTTAAAATTTCGTGACCAGCAGATGACATTGCTTCTGCAAAACCCTGCAAACTTGAGATGTTCTGGAACGTTTTTGGCTTGCTTACAAAGGTCCCTTTACCTGGCACCTTAAAAATATAGCCTTCCAACTGTAATTGGTTGAGCGCTTGGCGAACTGTAATTCGACTTACACCAAATTGTTCAGCAAACTCGTTTTCAGATGGAATTTGGCTCAGTACGGCATATTCACCATTTACAATTTTATTAAGGATGAGTTCCCTTAATTGATCGTAAAGAGGCTTATGATTTTTGGGATCTTGGGGTAGCTGGCTCACGGCTCACAACCTGTTATAACAACTTGAGCAAATAATGTTTAAAATGTTTCAGCTTTGGAAATAATTTAAAGCGATAACTTTAGTTAAAAAAATAATTTCTTTTAATATCAATAAATTAATAAATAGTTATCTATAAAAGTTGAATGGTTATCATAAAAAATACATTTGTGTTTGTTATGCTATAAAACATACTCCGTTATGCCATAAACGTAAAAATTAATATTATTTTTTAGGGGATAATATGCAACAAAAACAATTAAATACCCCTGATGATTCAGTGGAACAAGTCACCTTCTGGCAAGCCTTCTTATTTTGGCTCAAGCTTGGTTTTATTAGCTTTGGGGGGCCAGCTGGACAAATCGCTGTGATGCATCAGGAACTGGTTGAACAAAAGCGCTGGATATCAGAAAAAAGATTTTTACATGCACTGAACTACTGCATGTTGTTACCCGGACCTGAAGCGCAGCAGTTAGCAACCTACATTGGTTGGCTTATGCATAGAACTGTGGGAGGATTGGTTGCAGGTATTCTATTTGTATTGCCCTCTTTATTTATTTTAATTGGACTATCTTGGGTTTATATAAAATTTGGAGATGTGCCTGTTATTGCAGGTATCTTTTACGGGATAAAGCCTGCCGTCACTGCAATTGTCTTTCATGCAACTTACCGCATAGGCAGTCGTTCGCTTAAAAATAAGTTTTTATGGGTCGTCGCAATTGCAGCGTTTTTTGCCATTTTTGTCTTAAAGCTTCCTTTCCCGCTTATCGTTTTATCAGCAGGTATTGCTGGCTATTTAGCGAGTAAAAAGTACCCAGAACTATTTTCCTCCGCGGGTGGGCATAAAGCTAGTCAAAAAGATTATGGTCCGGCATATATTGATGATGATACCCCAACACCAGAGCACGCTAAATTCCATTGGTCACGGTTAGCCAGACTTATTTTTGTGGCAATCGCTTTATGGTTATTGCCAATTTTAGCTTTAGGCGCATATTTTGGATGGCATCATTCCTATACCCAAATGGCTTGGTTTTTCACTAAAGCTGCGCTGCTTACGTTTGGGGGCGCTTACGCGGTTTTACCTTATGTCTATCAAGGGGCTGTCAATCATTTTGGATGGCTTTCACCTACACAAATGATTGATGGATTGGCACTTGGTGAAACTACACCCGGTCCACTAATTATGGTCGTTGCCTTTGTTGGTTTTTTAGGAGGCGTTAATCATTCATTACTTGGCTCTGAGCATTTATTTTTTGCTGGAGCACTCGGTGCAGTTATTGTGACTTGGTTTACCTTTCTATTTTCATTTGTCTTTATTTTTGCGGGTGCACCGATTATTGAATCTACACATAACGAAATTAAATTTACTGCACCCCTTACCGCCATTACTGCAGCTGTGGTCGGTGTCATTTTAAATTTAGCACTATTTTTTAGTTACCATGTGTTATGGCCACAGGGTTTTTCAGGCCATTTTGATATTGTCGCGGCCCTCATTACTGTAGCTGCATTTATTGCTTTATTCCGATTTAACATTAACGTGCTGTATGTCATTTTTGCTTCGGCACTGGTTGGGCTCGCAGTCACTTTCTTTTAGTTATTTACTGATTGAATTGATTTTTCAAAATCATAATCTCAATAAGGCCGAACAGTTCCTTTACTGTTCGGCTATTTATATTTTTAACCCGCTAACTGGGCAATTTGCGCTGCTGCATTATCTAAGGCAGCTTGACGTGCTTCTGGGCCGAAAGCGATCCCTTCGGCGCGCACAAAAGTGATATCAGTCACCCCAATAAAATTGAAAAACGCCTTGATATAAGTTTCTTGATAGTCTAAAGCTTCGGCTGGTGAATCTTCTGAATACACACCTCCACGCGAAGAAGCAATAATGACACGTTTCCCCTCTACTAAACCTTGAGGACCGTTTTCCGTGTAACGGAATGTTTTACCAGCAACAGATAGACGGTCAAGCCACGCTTTTAACTGTGATGGGAAGCTAAAGTTATACATAGGTGCGCCAATTACAACGATATCTGACGATAAGAACTCATCCAAATATTGGGTGTTTCTTGCAACACGTTGTTGCGCTGTTTCATTATTAGGTTCAACACCTTGCCATGCTAAAAACTCAGCATCAGACAAATGAGGAATTGGCTCTAAAGCAAAATCGTGATGAATAATTTCTGCATCTGGATAAGCTGTGCTGAGCTGACGAATAACAGATGAGGTGAGTTGGCGGCTAACAGACTGCTCACCTAAAATACTTGTGTCAATTTGAAGTAGTTTCATCGCTTATACCTACAGTATAAAATTGTTACTTGAGCTAATTATGTTACTACTATTATTCTTATGTACAAGAAGGCACATTTAGGGAACCAAGTAATATGACTGTAACCATACCTCATGATATCCAGAGTTCAGATTGCCAAAGAGTCAGTCAAGTGTTGGCTAGAGTTGGAGAGAAATGGAGTATACTCATTGTAATGACACTTGCATCACATCCTCATCGCTTTTCTGAAATAAAGAGACGTATCAATGGAATATCGCAGCGTATGCTTACATTATGTTTGCGTGGTTTAGAACGAGATGGGTTGGTTAAACGTACGGTTTATCCTGTAGTTCCACCTCATGTTGAATATGAATTAACTCCACTGGGCCATTCACTTACAGAACCTGTAATTGCTTTAGGCCAATGGGCTCAGCAGCATATTGCAGATATTGATGCGGCAAGAGCTGCATTTGACGCAGCTCAGGAGAAACCAATTACATTAGACACTTAACGTAACTGCGAAGGACTCATGCCATAAAATTGTTTAAAGCGATGACTTAAATGGCTTGCTGAACTAAACCCACATACTAGGGCAATATCTTGCAAAGAAAGCTGAGATGACTGAATTAGCCCCTTGGCCTTGGTTAAGCGTCTTTGCATGACATATTGGTGAGGCGCCATATTCATGGACTGTTTAAACATATGAGCAAAATGGTATTCGCTTAAATTCACAACATTCGCCAAATCAGACAAAGTGAGTGCCTGATCTAGATGATCTTCAATCCATTCCTGAATATATTTGAGTTTATGAGGTGCCAGCCCACCCTTGATAGTAGGCTGTTGCCATTGAACACTGCTATATTTTCGAATTAAGTGATTCAACAATAAACTTGCCGTTGTACTCATTTGCAAATGATTTGAAGAATCTTGCCAATCGCAATCTAACAAGAAAAATTGATATAACGCCCGAATTCGTTCATCATCATTAAATACAACTTCGTTTAGTTCAATTTGATTCGGCTCTTTGTCCCATATTTTTTCAGCAACATCACGCAAATGTTGATCGGTGTAGTACAAGTGGACAAATTTAAGCCCACCACGTATGTCCCAAGTCGACTCCTGATGCTCGGGCAATAGGCAAAAACGTCCTGGTCCACCGCCATTTTTCCAGCCCGCAGGTGTTTTTTGATAGCTTTCATAACCATCTTGAATATAAAGACTTAAAGTGTGGTGATTGCTACAGACACTTACACGATCTTGCTGATTAGACCAAAATGCAAGTTGCATATTTTCATCAAGCACCACAGTTTCGTGAAGCTTGGCTTTAGACTGCTGTAGCTGTTCTAAAGTTTGATAAGCCATGCAAAATTAAAACGAATATGATTGAGCTTAAGTTAACCATATTCAGCAAAATTCAGCTAGTTTAGATCTATAAAAAACGCAAGATCTTGCATGTACAACACAAGAATATATACGTGAAAAATGAAGCATTCCTAGATACTTAAGTTTGGTAATCGAGGATGAAGTTATGAATATTTTACTCTATGTTGCGGTGGTGTTGATTTGGGGAACAACATGGATTGGAATTGCCGTTCAAAGCCATTATGCAACACCCGTTGTCGCAATTTTATGGCGCTTTGCTATTTCAGCCTTATTACTTTGGGTTGTTTTACTATTTTCAGGAAAATTACAGCGAATTGCTTTAAAAGATCATTTGTTCTGTATGCTGCAAGGACTTTGTGTTTTTGGTCTAAACTTTATTTGTTTTTATACCGCCGTTAAATATGTAAATAGCGGTTTAGAGTCTGTCATTTTTTCGATGGCCGTTTTCTTTAATGCCATTAATGCGCTTATCTTTTTTAAGCAGAAACCTTCCCCAAACTTTGCACCAGCTGCACTTTTGGGCCTAAGTGGTATTGTTTTACTGTTTTGGCATGACCTGATTAATAGCCAGTTTAATGCGCAGCTATTAATGGGTATTGGGCTATGTGCAATAGGCACTTACGGTTTTTCTTTAGGGAACATGATTAGTGTTAGACACCAAAAACGTGGCCTAAATATCTTTTCAACAAACTGTTATGCAATGACTTATGGTGCATTGGTGATGTTAATTCTGGCATTATTTACAGGACAAGATTTAATGCCGCCGATGAATTTCCCATTTTTAAGCTCGGTACTATACTTAGCTGTATTTGGCACGGTTATTGGGTTTTCAGCTTATTTTTCTCTGGTCGGACGAATTGGTGCAGCCAAAGCAGCCTATAGCACGTTGCTCTTTCCTTTAGTTGCTTTAACAGTTTCTACTTTCTTTGAAGGATATGAGTGGACTTTAAATGCTGTATTTGGAATTTTACTCATCTTACTTGGTAACTACTTAATGTTTAGTAAGTTTGAAATTGGAAAGAAGTTATTTAGCAGTCAAAAAAATTGTGAGAAGCAGGCATAAAGGCCTGCTTTTTTTATAAATCATAATTAATTTTAGCAGCCCGTTTTTAGCATCAACTCGAAATCTTTTAAAGCTGCAGCGGCTGTGGCTAAGGGCGCAGATGCCCCTCCACTGACAACAAATTCCCCCATTTCTTGCGTTAACACCCGAATACATTTATTAGAACCTTGCAGATGAGCAAACGGATGATTTGCTGGGACTAACCTTAATTCAACACCTGTTTGAATTTGCTGATTTTTAATATGGATAAAACCAACCAGACGAGGAATTACATTTTCTTTTTTCCAATCACGAATATGTTCAGCCGTAACATGACTAATTCCTTGTCTTGGAATATCCTGAATTTTTACATCAGCTCCTAAAACAGTATTGGCTAGTATCGTAATTTTTGCAGCAGTATCCCATCCATCTACATCGAAAGAACTGTCAGGTTCCGCAATACCTTTTGCTTGAGCTTTTTCAAGAGATTCTGTAAATGCACATTCATGTTGCAACATATCATTCAAAATAAAATTCGTGGTGCCTGTAAACACACCTTCAACTTCTAAAATTTGGCAGCCCGCCAAGTTATATTCAAACAAATCAACCGTCGGTAAAGCTGCAGCAGTGGCACCGCTAAAAAATAGTTTTTTATTATGTTGATGTGCCAAGCTAATTATTTTTTTGCCTTCTACGACTAAAGCACCTTTAGATACCGCAATCGCATTCATGTTATGTGTTAAAGCATAATTTAAATAAAATAGGCCTTTCCCACCGGTAACATAATCACTTGGTCCAGTTTCAATAATGACATCTGCTTGAACCTGTTCTAAAAACTTTTGCTCTGTTAGGCCTGCTTGATATTGTGTTTTATCTAGCCACTTTGAAGCTTGTAAACCTTCTTGATCAATTAAGCCTGATGATGAGTTACAGACACCCACTAAACGGGCATCAATTTGATATTTTTGTTTATAGTATGTCGATCGATTTAAAAGAAGCTCTGCAATTTGTTGCCCAATCCGTCCAAAACCACAAATTGCTACATTAATTCGCTTCATTTCACTTTCTCAAAAATTTAAATGGTTTAAATCAATTTTCCAAAGATAATTTTAATATCTCATCTTGGAAAAATTGCTATTTATAGAGAAGGTTAAAATACTATATCGCTCAGATATTTGTTAGATTAACAATCTTAATAACCATATAAATTGCGACAGCAAAAACCATTAAAGCAAAGACCTTTTGTACAATTGCAGACGGAATAAACCGAATAGCTCGGCGTCCTAATAACATACCGAATGCACATGCGAGCGCGAACGCACTAGTAATGGCGACTGGATAGTGAAAGCCCTCTGCAATATGCATCACAATACTCATGCCACTAATCAGGAAAATAATCATAAGTGAGGTTGCAACAATGCTATGCATATCCAAATTTGTGACTTTTCTAAGCGCGGGTACAATTACAAAGCCGCCTCCAACCCCTAACATCCCCGTTAAAAGCCCAGCAATAATCCCGATGCTTGCAAGCACACCACCAGTTTTAAAATTCCAGATAAAGCGTCCCGTACTTGGGTTGACCTGACACGGCGGGTTATGAAAATCTGAAACTCGGTTACTGATAAGTCGATAGCCCACTGTAAACATGACCAAGCTAAACATTAACATGAGCCAAATAGGTGAAATCGTGTTAGCTATTAAAATGCCGATATGTGCCATAGGAGCACCAATTAAGGCAATCCAGATTGCAGCACGATAACGAACTATCTTTTTAAATAAGCCTTCAATAGTTCCAATGAGTGTAGATAGCGCAACTGCCAATAACCCAATTGGCGCAGCTTGCGCCACGCTCCAGCCTTGACTGGTCATAAGCGCGGGTACAGCAAGAATGCCACCACCCGCACCAGTAAGACCAAGTAAAAAGCCAATCACAATGCCTTCAACGACAAGTAATAACATATTAAAAGCCTAAAATTGCATATACATCGTTTGCAGTAGACTGCTGGTTAATGAGTGAATAGATCTCGTCTTCTTGCGAAGCTTTAGTCGCTTCTCAGGACAAAGCATTGCTTTGTTTATCCTCGCTCAGGTTTGACCATCCACTCACGGCCTTTAAGCATGCCTTGCCAATAAATCGGCGGTAAAATCTGCTCTTTAAGCAGCCAAGCCAAACGAGAAGGTTTTTGCCCATCAATTACCCATTTTGGAAAACTTGGAAGTAATTTGCCGCCGTAGCCAAACTCAGCCAGAACGATTTTTCCTCGTTCTACCGTAAGTGGACATGAGCCATAGCCGTTGTACTCGCAGAAGTTTTGCTCACCTTTGAGCTGGGCTATAACATTAACCGCAACGATCGGAGCTTGTGCCCGTGCCGCAGCAGCAGTTTTGGCATTAGGCGCATTCATCACATCACCTAAAGCAAAAATATTGGCGTGCTGTGTGTGTTGTAGGGTTTGAGGATTCACACTCACCCAGCCGGCTTCATCAGTAAGAGTACTTGCACGAATAAAATCAGGCGCTTGTTGCGGTGGAACAACATGCAACATATCGAAATCAGTCTCGACCAATGCTGCATTTTCATCATTCACCACTTTGAACCATGCTTTCTTTGCAGGCCCGTCTACTTTGACAAGTTGATGGTTAAAATGAAGTTCTGAACCATATTTTTCAACGTATTGCATTAGTGCAGGTACATATTCCTTCACACCAAATAAAACAGCACCAGTGTTATAAAAATGGATAGAGATATCTTTAAGTTTGCCTTGCTTTAACCAGTAGTCCGCTGAAAGGTACATTGCTTTTTGAGGAGCACCGGCACATTTAATCGGCATAGGTGGCTGGGTAAAGATTGCCTTTCCACCGTTTAGCTGTTGCACCAGTTCCCATGTATACGGCGCTAAATCATAACGATAGTTAGACGTCACCCCATTTTTACCTAAGGTTTCAACTAAGCCTTCAATGCCATGCCAATTGAGTTTTAAACCAGGACACACGACCAAAGCTTTATATTGAATAGGTTGGCATCCTTCCAAAATAACCTGATTATGCTCTGGGTCGAATCCGGCAACCGCAGCTTTCATCCATTTTACTTTTGAAGGTATCACATTTGTCATTGAGCGTGCGGTTACTTGTGGTTTGAAAATACCGCCACCAACCATGGTCCAGCCCGGTTGATAATAATGTGTATCTGCGGGATCAATAATGACAATATCTAAATGAGGTTCACGAGATAAAAGACTAGACGCTACAGAAATTCCTGCTGCCCCAGCGCCAACAATCACAACGCTATAACAAGGAATTGTGGCTGGTTCATGATCACGTTTTAAAATACGTGGCACTAAGCCTTTTAAGTTAAACCCAAGCTTATTACCCGACTCAACTAACAGTGCTGCATCTTGTGGAGCAACTTCAGCCAAAGCCCACAAACTGATTGCACGCATACCAGAGCGACAATATGCTAAAACGGGCTTCTGAGCATTCTGATAAAGCTGCTTAAACTCGGTAACTTGTTGATCAGTAATTTTGCCACTGATAACGGGCTGATAGATTACGTTTAGGCTATGTCGCTGAGCTGCTTCTTCAATTTCAATCACATTGGGTTGGTCTGCACCTTCTCCATCTGGACGGTTACATATCAGAGTTTTTATTCCTTGGTCTGCAATTTTTGCGATATCGTCAGCAGTAATCTGGTCAGCAACATAAAATTCTTGATTAACTCGTTTAAGTTCCATATTGCCACCTTATGATTGTGAAGTTGAGCCGCAAGCCTGATTTGCAGGTAGTGCTTTATCGATTTGTTTTGGATATGGCAGATTTAGGTTATTCATTAATTTAATAAAATCTTCACGTGAACGATTCTGACCCAGACGTGAGTTATTTAAGCGTTCATAACCAATCGTTGAAGATAGACGACCTTTATAATCGTGCCCCGGATATACAATAGTGTCGTCAGGTAGGCTGAAAAGTTGCTTATGAATACTGTCATAAAGTGTACCTGCATTACCTTGCTGGAAGTCAGTTCGACCACAGCCGTCAATTAATAATGCATCACCAGTGAAAATCATGTTTCCAACTAGGTAACTCGTACAAGCATTGGTATGACCTGGTGTGTAACGCGCTTCAATACTGAGGTTGCCAACTTTAAGCATGCAACCATCAGTAATTAAAATATCTCCGCAACTTACTTCTGAGTTTCGGTGTAAAACCGATTTGCAATGGAAACGTTCACGAAGTAAATTTGCAGCGGTAATATGGTCTGCATGAACATGAGTGTCTAAGGTATAGATGAGCGTAAATTGATGCTGCTCTAATTCTTTTGCATAAATCTCAATATCTGATGCGACTGGGTCAATTAAAACAGCCTCTCGTGTTTCTTCACACCCAAGCATATATGTATAAGTCGAACTTTCCTGCTCAAAAAACTGCTTAAAGAACATGATTTATACCCTAATAATTTATTTCTTTCCTATATTTTGCAAATAAGATGCCAATTATTTAAAATTAAATAATAAATATAAAAATCAAAAACTTAAAATAATAAGTAAAACTAAACTTAGAAAATGAACTCAGCTTGATGTTCCTATGAAACTCAAGTATGTTTCAATGAAACGATTGTGAAACATATAAAATGGCAAAGCTAAATTTTGAGTCAGAACAGAATTTTTATATTTTATTTGAGCAGCTTAAGGCTCTTTTCCCAAATGCGAGCCTGTTTTTAGCAGACACAACGACTCAAGCAATTCACTATAAATTTAATACAGATGACATTTCTGTAGAGAGCATGGCAGCGCTTACTCAAGACCATCACAATCAATATCTTGAGATCAATACTCCTAAAATGAGAAAGCGATTTATCTATCAAGAACATGATATTTACATCGCGGAGCATCGCATTATCGGGAAATTGCATATTCTACAGCCCGTTAGCATAGAGAATGATATTGTTGATGAAGTAGAGCTAACAGAAAAATTGCAAGACTTGGCTAAAGTTTTCAATAGTTGTTCACCAGAAATGACTCGTATGTTTTCAATTATTCAACGAGTGGCAATTACTGAGTTTCCAGTGCTCGTCCGCGGCGAATCTGGTAGCGGTAAAGAACTGGTGGCACAAGCAATTCATGATTATAGCCAACGCAAAAATAAGATTTTTGTAGCGATTAACTGTGCAGCCCTCAATGCCAATATTCTAGAAAGTGAACTATTTGGGCATGTGAAAGGTGCTTTTACAGGAGCAATTCGCGACCATAAAGGCGTGTTTGAACGTGCCGCAGGTGGAACACTGTTTCTAGATGAAATTGCCGAGATTCCTTTAGAGCTTCAAGCTAAATTATTACGGGTGTTAGAAACAGGTGAATTTACTCCTGTAGGCGGAGAAAAACCAATTCAGGCCAATGTCCGAATTATTACAGCAACACATAAAGCTTTACGCGAAGAGGCTAAGGCTGGGCGTTTCCGTCATGATCTACTCTACCGTCTACGCGTAATTCCAATTTTCATACCACCACTCAGAGAGAGAAAAGTCGATATTCCTCTTATTGTCGATCAAATTTTAAAAGAGAGCTCAACCCAACTCGACACAATGCCTCGTCACGTCAATCAAAAAGCCATGCAAGTTCTTTTAAATTATGACTGGCCAGGAAATGTTCGTGAGTTAAAAAACACCCTGCTTTATGCTTTAACCATGGCAAATGGTAAAGATGAAATTGAGGTCGAAGACTTACCAAATGAACTCTTAAATGCTGAAGATTACGTTAAATTACCGGAGTCAAATACAGAGCTTACCCCTGAAAATGTACA
This sequence comes from Acinetobacter sp. OYA S30, assembly GCF_033599315.1. Classification (NCBI taxonomy): domain Bacteria; kingdom Pseudomonadati; phylum Pseudomonadota; class Gammaproteobacteria; order Moraxellales; family Moraxellaceae; genus Acinetobacter; species Acinetobacter sp. OYA S30. The sequence goes on along the minus strand of NZ_JAWVAV010000008.1, from coordinate 74,855 downwards.
AGCTGCTTTAGAAAAATATAACCATAATTTGAATATGGTCGCGAATATTTTTGGAATTAGCCGCACCACGCTTTGGCGATATAGACAAAAGCATAAGCTTTAGCTAGGTATTTAGCTCATCTAAGGCGTATCATATTGCACTTAGTTAGGTTCGTTAGTTCAAAGGCTTTATATGATTGTTCGTGATAAAAGCAATGTATTTAAACTCTTATTTGCTTGGAAAGGAACAATTTTACCGAAGGTTTTGCCTGCACTGAGTTTTGTTGTACTTATTTCAGCCTGTGTGGTCTGGCTCTCTTATTATCATTGGATTCAAATTCCTACCGTACCCGCGATCGGATTTACAATATTTGGTGTGATTCTTTCGATTTGTACAGGTTTTAGAAATAACGCATGTTATGATCGATGGTGGGAAGGTCGCAAGCTCTGGGGGGCTTTAATTGCCAATGCCAGACATATAGTTAGAGATAGCCATGTTTTATCTAATGAACAACGTGAACATTTAATTCATCAGGTCTTAATTTTTAGTAACTTGTTGCGTGATCGACTGCGTCAACAAACAGTCGAACCCACAAAATTTCTTGAACATGCCTATTTAAATAACTCTTCACTTAATTATTTAAATGAGCATATTAATGCGCCGCAATTTGTACTCGAAAATATTCAAAAAGATTTAGTTAAAATACTCAAAGATGGTGAAATTAGTGACATTATCTATAGCACGCTAAATCGACATATTGTTGAGCTAGGCAATATCCAAGCAGGTTGTGACCGAATTGCTGGGACGCCTTTGCCCTACTCTTATTCAGTACTTTTGCACCGTGCCGTTTATTGTTTCTGTTTCATATTACCGTTTAGCCTTGAAGCAGCTTTAGGCATTTGGACACCACTTATTGTGGGTTTAATCGCTTATATGTTTTTAGGTTTAGATGCTTTAAGTGCTCAAATTGAAGAACCTTTTGGTTTGCAAGAAAATGATTTACCGCTCGATTCTATTGTGCGTTTGATTGAACGTGAGTCTCTAAGCTCTTTAGGGCAGCCATTACCCCCTATTATTGAAGCCAAAAACAACAATTTACTTTAATAAAAAAAAAGAGCGAATCATCGCTCTTTTTTTATAGGCTTAAGTGTCTATTTATGGATGTACGATAATCTTAACGGCTGACTCATTGTTATGAATTAAGGTTTCAAAACCTTGTGAAATCAAATCATCAAGTTGAATGCGCTGTGTAATAAAAGGTTCCAGATTTATTTTACCTTCTTCGACCAGTTTAATGGTTTCTTGATGGTCATTTACGTAGGCAATTGTGCCTCTTACATCAAGCTCTTTCATTACCACACTATGCACATTAATTGATGCTGGATGGCTCCAAATCGAAACTATAACGATCACGCCTGTTGGTTTCACTGCCGCAACCAAAGTATCTAATACCTTGTTAACGCTACTACATTCAAACGCAACATCAACACCATCGCCATTAGTAATTTTCATGACCTCAGAAACAACATCAACTTCTGACGGGTCTAAAATATAATCTGCAACACCCGACTCTTTGGCTTTTTCTTTACGTTTGGCACTTAGTTCGGTAATGATGACCTTAAGACCTTTCGCTTTTAAAATTGCCGAAAGCAATAAACCAATTGGCCCCGCACCGCCAACCAGTGCAATATCACCAGCCTTTGCACCACTACGTACGAAAGCATGATGACCCACCGATAACGGTTCAATTAAGGCTGCCTGATCTAGCGGAATTTTATTGGAAATTGGATGCACCCAACGGCGTTTAACTGCAATTTTTTCCGATAAACCACCACCACGACCGCCTAAACCAATGAAGTTCATATTTTTAGAAAGATGATAATTATCACCCGGTCCAGTCGGCACATCATCGGCCACAATATAAGGCTCTACGACGACATGCTGACCAATTTCAATATCATCAACACCTTCACCTACGGCATAAACCACACCTGAAAATTCATGTCCCATGGTAATCGGTGCAGATTCACCTGAAATAGGATGCGGATGTCCACACGGTGGAATAAAAATTGGCCCTTCCATAAATTCGTGCAAATCTGTACCACAGATTCCACACCAAGCTACCTTAATGCCTACAGTGCCGGGAGTGACTTCTGGTTCAGGGATATCTTCAATACGAATATCACCTCTGTCATAAAAACGCGCTGCTTTCATTATTATCTCCCTCAAATCAGGATGTTGTTTTAGCGATAGACAATTCCGCCGTCCGTTAAAATGGATTGACCCGTAATATAGTCCGAATCTTCACTTGCCAGAAAAGCAACTAATGCGGCTACATCGTCTGGTGTTTGGGCTCTACCTAAAGCAATGCCTTCCACATATTTTTTATAAGTTTCACCAATTGCAGCACCGGTAATTTCAGCAAAACGTTTATCGATTTCAACCCACATATCCGTTCCGACAATTCCGGGGCAATATCCATTTACCGTAATACCGTGACTGGCATATTCTTTTGCCGCAGCTTGGGTAAGTGCTCGTACCGCAAATTTGGTTGCCGAGTAAATACCGAGTAAAGCAAACCCATCGTGGCCTGCAATTGAGCAAGCATTAATGATTTTACCTTTATGTTCGCGTTGTTTAAATTTTGCAGCAGCAGCCTGTATTCCCCACAGTACTCCACCAATATTAATATCAACAATTTTTTGAAATTCATCAGGTGTGATATCAGCAATCGCTTGAACTTGTGCAATTCCAGCGTTATTAATCATGACATCAAACCCACCAAGTGTCTGCTCAGCATGATTTATAGCAGCATACACTTGCTCGCGGTCACTTACATCAGCAATAAATGTGCTCGCATTTACACCTAAAGCTTGAATTTCCTGCTGGACATCGTTCAGTCGATCTTGTTTCATATCAACTAATGCAATATGTGCCCCTTCTTGCGCCAAGCGCAGGGCAATCCCACGGCCAATGCCTTGGGCTGCCCCAGTCACTAAAGCGACTTTATTTTTTAATCCCTTAACCATGTTCAACTCCTGTAAATGTAGAATTTCTACATATGAATCGCTCGTTGCATTGAGGCCAAAATGGACTCATGCATGGCTTCTGATAAGGTTGGATGTGGGAAAATCACTTGAGCTAAACTTTCATCAGTTGCTTCTAGATATTTGGCAATCGCAAAGCCTTGGATATGTTCAGTCACTTCATGACCCACCATATGTGCACCAAGTAATTCACCCGTTTCTGCATGTATCACCGTTTTAACGAAACCTGACGCATCTCCAATTGCCAAAGCTTTACCATTTGCAGTTAAAGAAAACTTACCAATACGTATAGGTAGATTCTTAGCTTTTGCTGCGTTTTCTGTTAAACCAATACTCGCCACTTGTGGATGTGTAAAAATACAACCCGGGATCTGGCTACGATCGAGTGAATGTACGTTTTTCACACCAGCAATTTTCTCGACACATATCATGGCTTCATGGCTTGCTTTATGAGCGAGACACGGCGCTCCAGCAACATCACCAATGGCATAAAGCCCTGCTACGTTGGTTTTACAATAGTCATCAATTGCCACAAAACCTTGTAGATTGAGTTCTACACCTAAACGTTCTAGTCCTAGCCCCGTGGTATTCGGCTGTACACCAATTGCCGAAAGCACGCGGTCAAAAACAAGAGTTTGAACATCATTTGCCGTTTCAACCACACAGTGGACTTGCTCATTTTCAATCTGAATACTTTGAACGACAGCATCGGTTAAGACTTTCATACCTTTTTGTTCAAATTGTTTTCTGACAAATTGGGCAACTTCCGCATCTTCGGTCGGTAAAATTTGTTTAGCCAAATCAATAAGGGTCACCTGACATCCCAAATCTTGATAAAGGCTAGCAAACTCACTACCAATTGCACCTGAACCTACAACCAGTAAACTTTTCGGTAACTGCTCTGGAACAAGCGCTTCTTTATAGCTCCAGACATATATTCCATCGACAGGAAGTTGAGGAACATGTCGAGCTTTAGCCCCAGTTGCCAAAATGATATGTGGTGCACTCAAATCCTGACTATTACCTTGAGCATCTGTCACTTCAAGTTTTTCTTTTGCCGTAAGCTGAGCACGACCATTAAAAACAGTCACCTGATTCTTTTTCAGTAAGTAATCGATGCCTTGTACTAATTGAGCTGACACTTGTCGGCTATGTTGCACAAGCTTTTGGATATCAAAATCGAGTTGGGATACCTGAAAACCAAACTGTCCGGCATGTTTAAACTGGGTTGCGAGCTCTGCCCCTGCAAGCAAAGCTTTGGTTGGAATACAGCCCCAATTTAGACAAATTCCGCCTAAATGTCGCTCTTCTACAATTGCGGTTTTTAACCCGAGCTGGGCTGCACGAATTGCAGCCACATACCCACCCGGTCCCGCGCCAATCACAATTAAATCAAATTGAGCTTCTGACATGCGGGTTCTCCTACACCAAAATTAAAGCAGGGTTTTCAACAAACTGCTTAAAGCTGGCCAAGAATTTCGCCCCAACTGCGCCATCAATAACTCGGTGATCGCATGACAACGTCGCTGTGACAATCTCACGAACCACTACATTGCCATTTTCAACAACAGCGCGAGATTCCGAAGCACCTAATGCCATAATTGCACCTTGCGGTGGGTTAATAATGGCGTCGAACTGTTTAATGCCTAACATTCCTAAATTTGAAATGCTAAAGCTGCCTCCCTGAAACTCGTCAGGTTGTAACTTGCCAGTTTTAGCACGCGTTGCCAAATCACGCATGTCATCGGAAATTTGTGCTAAAGACTTCTGATTTGCTGCTTTTACAATGGGTGTAATTAAACCGTTTGGAATCGCTACGGCCACCGAAATATCCGCTTGAGAGAACTGTAAAATTGATTGAGTCGCCTCATCAAATTGAACATTCACCTCAGGTACTTTAATCAGCGCGGCGGCAGCTGCTTTAATTAGCATGTCATTAATAGAAAGTTTCACTTGGGGAACAGTCTCATTAATCTGCTTACGTAGTTTTTGCAAAGCCTCTACGTTGAGATCGACCACTAAGCGGAAATGCGGTGCATTACGTTTTGCAGCCTGTAACCGTGAAGCAATCGCTTTACGCATACCATTCATCGCCACAGTCGTAACGGTTGATTGTGGTTGAGCAACAGCACATTGAGCAGATTGTTCATTTACCGACGTTGGGTTATTACGATAGTAAACTGCCTCAACATCTTCTTTACAGACACGGCCACGAGTGCCTGAAACACGGCAGTCATTTAGGTTAATGCCCCATTGCTTTGCTAAACGACGTGCTACAGGCGTTGCTAAAACTTGGCTATCATCGGCCGTAGATTTAACTACTTTAGCTTGAGTTTGCTGCTTAACATCAGGCCATTGACCACCAGCAACCTGTACAGCCTTCTGAATGTCTTGAACACTAATACGTCCTTCACGACCAGAACCTGTGACTTTTGCCAAGTTTACATTGTGTTTTTCTGCAAGCTTCAAGGCATGCGGCGTTGCAAACAACTCATCAGATGTTTGATAGCCTTGTAATGACTCTGGTACAGCGTAGTCCTCTTTCGCTACCTTTGCAGGAGCTGAAGCACTAGCTGCTACAGTCTGTGGTTGTTCTGTTTTTTCAGCAACAGGTGCAGATGTTTCCGCTTTACTTTGTTCCGAAGGTGCTTCAGGTGCTTGAGCTGCTGAACCACCTAATGATGCGATAAACTTTTCAATTTCTGCATCAGAAACTTCACTATCAGCACATACGGCAATAAGACCACCAACAGGTAAAGTATCACCATCTTTCGCTAAAATTTTACGGAGCGTTCCAGCAAAAGGCGCTTCTAACACATTGACGATTTTTGTGGTTTCAATTTCACAAATTTCATCGCCTTTATTAAAGCTATCACCCTCTTTAATCAACCATTGGGCGATCGTGCCTTCTTCCATGGATAATCCCCATTTCGGGATCTCCAGCGTTTTAATTTCGCTCATCCTAAGCCTCCAATGTTTTTCGCACAGCTTGCTCAATACGCTCTACACTTGGAATCCATTCTTTTTCTAAAACTGGAGAGAATGGAACAGGCGTATGTGGTGGCGTTACGAGTTCAACAGGTGCTTTCAAATAGTGGAAACCTTTTTGCGCGATCAGGGCGGCAACATCATGACCAAAGCCACAGCGTGCCGCTGATTCATCCACAATAACCACACGCCCAGTCGATGCAACAGATTCTAAAATTCCTTCTTCATCCAGAGGTGAAATTGTGCGAGGGTCGACCACTTCAACCGAAATGCCATCTTTTGCTAGTTTATCTGCTACTTCATTGGCACGGTGTACCATCAGGCCTAAAGCAATAATGGTCACGTCTGTTCCTTCACGGGTGTAATTTGCTACACCAAAAGGAATGGTATATGCATCATCTGGAACTTCGCCTTTAATGTCATAAAGCATTTTATGTTCACAGAACACTACAGGGTCATCATCTCTAATAGCCTGAATTAAAAGCCCTTTCACATCATATGGGCTAGATGGAACTACAACTTTTAAGCCTGGAACCGCGGCAAATACGTTATATGGTGACTGAGAATGCTGAGCTGCCGCAGAGAAACCTGCGCCAATCATGCCACGTACAACCATTGGTGCTTTTGCTTTTCCGCCAAACATATAACGGAATTTAGCGGCTTGGTTATAGAGCATGTCATGACACACGCCATAGAAATCCATAAACATTAAATCGGCAACAGGACGTAAACCTGTTGCTGCAGCACCAGCAGCCATACCGATAATTGCAGACTCGGTAATTGGCGTATCAATAACACGTTCCGAACCAAATTCTGTCCATAAACCTTTGGTTACGCCCAATACACCACCGAAACCTTCTAATTGGTTTTCTTCAGTGTTTTTACCGCCGTGCCCACCGCGAACATCTTCACCAACAACAAATACGGTTGGATCACGGCGCATTTCTGATTCAATGGCTTCTTTAATTGCATTACGAAAACTTTTATTTGGCATCTTTACTATTCCTTTAGTAAGAGACATAGACGTCAGTAAGGAGTTGTTCTGGTTTCGGATATGCCGCAGCACGGGCTTTAGCAACGGCATCATCAACATTTGCCTTTGAAGCTGCATCAATCTCGTCTAGTTTGGCTTCATCAATTTTGCCTTTGACTTTTTCTCGGAAAATTTTCAAAGGATCTTTATTTTCTTTGATGAACTCGACTTCTTCTTTAGAACGAATCAAGCCAGGATCACCTTCGAAGTGGCCATAAAAACGGTTTGTGATGGTTTCAATCACACTTGGACCTTCACCACGGCGCGCGCGTTCAATGGCAGTTTGAGCGGCTTCATAGACGGCAAAGAAGTCTGTACCATCAACTTTAACTGCCGGTAAACCAAAGCCTGCTGCACGACCAGCAATGTCTTTACTTCCTACTGCGTAATCATGACCAGTACCTTCACCAAAACCGTTATTTTCGAATACGAAAATGACTGGAAGTTTAAGAACAACCGCCATGTTCATTGCTTCAAAAGTAAGACCTTGGTTTGAACCGCCGTCACCTGTAAAAGACAGTCCGACACCACCAGTCTTTAAGGTTTTCGCTGTCAACGCCGCACCAATAGCTAAAGGAGGTCCACCACCCACAATTCCGTTGGCACCGAGCATACCTTTATCTAAATCGGCAATATGCATAGAACCGCCTTTTCCACGGCATAGTCCGTCATCTTTACCGAAAATTTCCAGCATCATGGCGTGAATATCACAGCCTTTTACAATACAGTGTCCATGTCCACGGTGTGTTGAAGTGATATAGTCTTTGTCGGTTAAGTTTTCGCAAATCCCGACTGCTACAGCTTCTTCTCCGCTATATAAGTGAATAAAGCCTGGAATATCACCATTGGTATTTTCTTCATGAAGTCGATCTTCAAATTCACGAATATCACGCATGCGTTTATACGCTGCGAGTAATTGCTCTTCCGTTAATTGCATATCCTTTTCCTTTATTATCTTGATTATTAAAAATCAACCAAGTTTCAGCGAGTGTTATATATTTCGCTATAAATAATAAAGCTCAATTTAATTTAATATGCTATTAGACTAAAAAGTTTTAAATAAGTTTTTTAGCTATTAATTTTTATTTATCACAAACTTACACCGCAAAAATAAAATTAAAAAATTTTAATTCATTTCATATACTTGTAAAACAAACCTTTAACCAACCTTTATTAATTTATAATATTTGCTGTGCACTACACGCATTAATAAATTCTTTATTTCTTATTTATAGAAATAAGGTTTTTTATTATAACTAGTCTAGTTGCAAATTTATTTAATATAAAATGGAATTTTATATATGGACTTAAAAAGGCAAATAGAGACAGGTATTAAGTTAAGAGGAATAGATAAAGTTTCTCGTATTCCTATTAAAATTTTACCTACCGAAGAATTACCTAAAAAGCCTGAATGGATTCGAGCAAAAATAACTGATTTCGAAGAAATTCAACGTATCAAAAATTTATTACGCCAACAAAAGCTACATAGTGTTTGCGAAGAAGCCGCATGTCCAAATCTACCTGAATGTTTTGGTGGTGGTACGGCAACATTTATGATTATGGGAGATATTTGTACAAGACGTTGCCCTTTCTGCGATGTAGCACATGGTCGTCCAATGCCTTTAGATGAAAATGAACCTAAACATCTAGCTGAGACGGTCGCTAACCTAAACTTAAAATATGTAGTCATTACCTCTGTAGACCGTGATGATCTACACGATGGTGGTGCAGCACATTTTGTGAAGTGTATTGAAGAAATCAGAAACCGTTGTCCAGATACGCTGATTGAAATTTTAGTTCCGGACTTTCGTGGCCGTTTAGAAACAGCACTCTCTACATTAAGCTTATCACCACCAGATGTGTTTAATCATAATATTGAGACAGTGCCGCGTTTATATAAAGCGATGCGCCCCGGTTCGGACTATCAGCATTCGTTAAATTTATTAAAACGTTTTAAAAAATACTGTCCTGATATCAAAACTAAATGCGGCCTAATGGTAGGGCTAGGAGAAATTGAAGCTGAGGTTATTGCTCTACTCAACGATTTAAAAGATCATGATGTAGATTTAGTGACTATTGGACAATATTTACAGCCCTCTAAATCACATGCCCCTATTCACCGGTTTGTGAATTTACAAGAATTTGAAAGATACACTCAGCATGGCCAGCGTTTAGGCTTTAAAAATATCTGGAGTGCGCCAATGGTCCGTTCTAGCTATTTTGCCGATCGGCAATATTTCGGTGAATCTGCACCAAAGCCATTTTCAAGAGAGGATGTTTTGTCATAGGGCGAGGCGAAATAACAAAACTTACCCAATAGGATAATAGTCAAACCGTTTAAAATTATTTAAGGTAAATGAAATAACGAGGAAATAGTCACAATAAGAAAGCTAAACCTGTTGAGCGGCCACGGATACGCCATTTCAACGATAAAGGAACTTCGATATGGATATGTCAAAACAATTATTATTGCCTTCTACAGACAACCTTCCGTCTTTCTTTAGACCGGAAACAATCTCTGAAACACCTTGTTTAGGAAAAAAGCCGTCACTCGATCTAGATGCGGCTCCTATATTTGATCTAGATCAGGAATGGCAACATTCCTTATTTGGTCGTTCAATCCAAGAGTGCCATAGAAATTTGATGCACATTGCTGAAGATGCAGATATGGCAATTGGGGTGACTGACCCTCACGGTACTTTACTCTGGACATGGAGTAGTACACCTATGCGTTCATCTGCTGAACAAGTCCATTTTGTTGAAGGTGGGCAATGGTCAACTCAAGCAGTTGGTCAAAATGCAATTGGTCTTGCCCTAAATACACATTCTGCAAGCTGTGTTTATTCACATGAAAACCAGATGAACAGCGTTAGAGACTGGGTATGTTATGCAGCCCCAATCACTGACGCAAATACAGGCCAGTTTTATGGCATTATGAACTTATCAACTAAATATCAAAAGCATAATTCACTTGGAATTTTAGCTGTTGAACGCTGCGCCGATATTGTAAAACAAGCCATTCAACTTCATCAAAAGAACATTTTATATATTAAGGCGCTAGGCACGCCTAAGGTTCAATACAATCAACATGGCTTGACACTCACGCAGCGCCAAATCGAAATTTTATGTATTCTTGCTTTATGTCCGGAAGGCATAAACTTAGAAGAGCTTCACTATGCCTTATATGGCGATCGACCAGTGAGTACCACTACACTAAAAGCTGAGCTCTCACAGCTTCGAAACCTGATTCCCGATGTGATCGAGTCACGACCATATAGACTTAACTGTGAAATTCAATGTGACTTTCTCATGGCTGAGCAAGCACTAAACTTAGGTTTTACTGCAACCACTTTAACACTGTATAGAGGTAGTTTTTTAGCCAAGTCAGAAAGTCCATTTTTGTGTGCTTGGAGAGATTGCTTTGATGCCCGCTTGAGTCATGTGATTTATCAAATTGATGATGTAGACCAACTATTACGTGTGGTTAGCCGTGTTCCCGACCGTGTTGATGCCGTTGAACGCTTACTTGAGCTTCTGCCTGAAGAAACACCTTATCGGGCAAAGCTCTTAAAATTGCTTGAATAAAATAAAAGGGAGAATATGTAGAATATTCTCCCTTTTTAAGATGAGATCAAGCAGAGGCTTGAAGCTGTACTCTATAGCAATCGTCTAAAGCTAATTCATAATACCGCAGCCCTTCTTCCGCCGCATGAAATGCTTTTTGCTGCCAATCAGGACGTTCATTACACAAACGTTTAATCAGCTCCATGGCTTCATAAGGATGTAAATCATCATAATGAGCATGTGCACGTAACCAGGCTAAAGAACGCTTATCAATGGTAACTTCCGGATGATCCGTATAAGCATGTATGCCTTTATAGACTTGAATAGACCAGTCACCTGTCGCCCATTCAATTGCCAAATTGGTCGCAGCTAAACATTCAGCCAAGTTGCCACGGTGACTCATATTCCAAAGAAAATGATTCACCGCATTCATCGAAGCTGGTGGGCGAACACTATCGAGTTGTTCTACCGTTAATCCAAAACCTCTAGCCCAATCCCGATACCACTGTAAATGGCGCTCTTCGACCTTAATATTTTGAATTAACCAATCTCTTGTTTCAGTAACGCCAGGTTCTGCAAAAGCAGTTGCTTTAGCTAACGCACCAGCCATATATGACGGGAAATGCGCTACCAATGGATAGAAGTTAAGTAAAGCATAACGGAAACTTTCTAGGCTCAATCCCCCATTGGCCATTTCAGTAAAAAACGGATGTTTACTCACCCGCTCCTTCACTGGTAAAAGATCCTCCCAAAACCGCTGAGACCATCCATTATGCGGCGTAATTTCTAAACTCATTCCATATTGATTTAGAGCAGTCATTGCTAATTTTCCTATTTATATGACAGCAATCATCTGTACTTCACGGCTATAAGTCTATCCGAAAATGATAAAGATACAATCTTTAATCGACCATTTGTAATTTTTTCTCAAAGGTTTCGAATCTTTAGATAATTGTGACGCTAATCATTGAAATGTCGTGATTTTTATCACAATTAGGGGGCGTAAAAATCATTACTTTTTTAAAAAATCTGTATTATTATTTTAAATAAACCACACATTATATAACCAATACTTTTAGATGGAACTTTAATAAAACAAGTCTCATTTTATGCCAACTTCCAATATAGAGAGCATTAATTATGAAGTTGCAAGGTTCCAATATATTGGGACAGGAACAAATAGATTTATTAACCACACGCGGATTAAATTTCGTGTGGTTTCCAAAGCAACTTGAAACGATATATCGTTTTCAATATCAAAATGGTGCAGCCTATGAGTTTCGCTATAGAGCACCTATTATTTTAATATTATATTTATTTTTAAGCTTTGGTATATACCAAGTTTTACCAACCGAACAAGTTTTATCCTGGTTAAGCTATTATTCTTGGGTAGGCATAATTGTTTTAATCGCCTGGATTTTATCATTTATTAAAAAATTAAATCAGTGGTTTGATTATTATGTAGGAATTGGTTCTTCCGCTGCCGTTGCCATAACATTTATCTTAATTAACGTTTTAGAAAATGGCCAAGATAATGTACTTTTTCATGCTGCAATGATGTATGCCATTGTGATTATCTATGGTGCGGTAGGCATGCGTTTTTATACTGCCATTATTGCAGGATGGGTCGGCGGTCTTATTGGTATTTTGGTAAGTACCTATTTGAACGGAGACATAGACTGGACCTTCCTGAACCGTACATATACGTTTAGTAGTTTCTTAGGCATGACCCTTGCCTATGCTACGGACCGTCAGCACCGTGAAAACTATTTACAAAACTGTATGATTGAGCTCAACCGTATTGAACTCATGCAACAAGCTCAACAACTGTCACTGCTTTCTCAACAAGATGCTTTAACCGGACTTGCTAACCGACGTTATCTTGATGAAACACTTGATAATGAATGGCGACGCGCATTACGCCATGAGACTCCTCTTACTATTATGATGGTTGATATAGACTTCTTTAAACTATATAACGATAGCTTAGGCCATCTCAAGGGTGATCAGTGTTTAAAAGATATTGCGACTGCAATTTCCTCAATTGCTGCTCGTAGTGGCGATTTGGTTGCCCGTTATGGCGGTGAAGAATTCTTACTTTTGTTCCCGATGACAAATGTACAACAAGCCAAAATTCAGGCCGAAAGATTAATGAATGCAATTAAGAAAATTGCTATTGTTCATCCATGTAGTAGTGTTTCACCATACGTAACTATTAGTGTTGGCGTGGCGACCACAATTCCACGTTTAAATGATTCAATTTCTGCTTTTGTTAGTCGTGCTGATCATGCGCTCTATCAGGCAAAAACAAATGGCCGTAATCAATATCAAATTGCCTTGAATGAAGAACAAATTGTAGATCTAACTTAATGATTTATTTTTTTAAGGTAATCATGTGATTTCAATAAAAATAGAAAAGCCACATAATTTTGATTATGTGGCTTTTTTAATACGCTGATTAGAACTAACTATGGTTCAATTGGCGCAAATGGAGGAACAACATCCGCGTTTTGAGCACGGTGGCGTAAGAAATGATCCATTAGTACAATTGCCAACATTGCTTCCGCAATTGGAGTTGCTCGAACGCCCACGCACGGGTCATGACGGCCTTTAGTTAACACATCAGTATCTTCACGATTTAAGTTAATCGTTTTACCCGGAGTAGTAATACTTGCTGTTGGTTTTAGTGCAATCGCCACACGAATGGTCTGGCCACTTGAAATACCACCTAAAATACCACCAGCATGATTTGCTAGAAAACCATGGCTAGTCAATTCGTCACGTGTTTCATGTCCGAACTGTCCTGCTACAGCAAAACCATCACCAATTTCAACACCTTTAACCGCATTGATACTCATCATTGCATGTGCAATATCAGCATCTAAACGATCAAAGACAGGCTCACCCCAACCTACAGGAACTTTTTCGGCTAAAATTTCTAACTTAGCACCACAACTTGTACCTTGTTCACGTAAAGACGTAACCAATGCTTCAAAACGAGGAACAGCATCTACATCGCCACAGAAAAATGGATTATTTGGAACTTCATTCCAATCTAGTTTTTCAGCAACTTCATTACCAATTTGAGTCACATGACCGCGGATCAGAACACCAAATTTTTCTGCTAAATATTTCTTCGCAATAGCACCAGCTGCAACACGCATAGCAGTTTCACGAGCACTTGAACGGCCACCACCACGATAGTCGCGGAAACCATACTTTTGCGTATAAGTGTAATCTGCGTGACCCGGTCTAAAAGTTTGTGCAATATTTCCATAATCTTTCGATTTTTGGTCTGTATTGCGAATGAGTAAACCAATTGGCGTACCAGTAGTTTTACCCTCAAACACACCCGAAATGATTTCAACCTGATCAGGCTCTTTACGCTGAGTCGCAAATTTCGAGGTTCCCGGCTTACGGCGATCCAGATCTTTTTGCAAATCTTCTTCGGTTAATGCAAGGCCTGGTGGCACTCCATCAACAATTGCCATTAAACCAACCCCATGCGATTCACCGCATGTAGTCACACGAAAGAGTTGTCCAATACTGTTCCCTGCCATATGTCCAACTCCTTAAACTTGTTCTTCAAATAATTTTCTATAACGACGACATTGTTCAGCAGTCAAAGCAAAAATACCTGAACCACCTTTTTGGAAAGTAAGCCAGTTGAAATCAACTGTATTAAAGTTTTGGCGCATTGCCCATTCAGAGTTACCGACTTCAATAACAATAAGACCATCTTCCGTTAAGTAATCTGCCGCTTGAGCAAGCATTTTACGAACCAGGTCTAAACCATCCTGACCTGCTGCTAATGCAAGTTCAGGTTCATGTAAAAACTCTTCCGGCAAGTCAGCCATGTCTTCGGCATCAACATACGGAGGGTTACTTACAATTAAATCGTATTGGTTTTCAGCTGGAATTTTTTCAAATAAATCCGACTCAAGTAATGCAACTTGGTATTGTTTATTGTGATGTTCAACGTTAATTGATGCTACTTCTAAAGCTTCTTTAGAGATGTCTGTTGCATCTACTTCTGCATCTGGATAAGCATAAGCTAAAGCTACCGCAATACAGCCAGAACCTGTACACATATCTAAAATACGTTGTGGAGTTTTAGGCTTGGTATTTTCTGGTAAGTTATTAAGCGCTTCACGCATTTGGCCATTTTCATCTAAACAATATGGCGCAAAACGTTGCTCAATTAACTCTGCAATTGGTGAGCGAGGAATAAGTACGCGCTCATCCACATAAAATGGCTTATTAAAGAAATAAGCTAAATTTAATAAATAAGAAGTCGGAATACGCTCATTAATACGGCGTTCCAACAAGCTTAAGAATTCTGCTTTTTCACTCGGTAAAAGCTTCGCATCTAAAATCTCTGAATCTGCTGACCATTCAAGAGATAAGGTTTGTAAAACTAATGCAGAGCTTTCTGCGAAATAATCTTCAGTACCTTGTCCTAAATGTGCATCATATTGACGTAATGCTGACACCCCAAAACGAATAAAATCTCGAATTGTTGATAAATTTTCAGCAGCTTCCTGTAAATGTTCAGGGCTAATCGTCGGTCGCTCCACTTAGGCGTCTCCAAAGGCAAATTTTGCAAAGTGACTATTCTACTGAGTGAGGTAGTGCAAAGCAACGCTTTGCCTTGTGAACCAGTGTTTTACATATCTATCTCGAACAGTCATGGCTCAAAAACAAAATACTTTGTTTTAATTAAGAAATAATGAACTTTTAAGTAGGGTAAAATTTAGTCTATAAAATAAAAAAGCGGCCTTTCGAAATGGGCCGCTCTTTAAGTATATTTAGTTTAAAGCTTAAGTTTTTCTGCCACATAATCAGAATCTTTATCGCCACGACCCGATAGATTCACCACGATCATGGTTTCTTTCGGCAGCTTTGACGCTTCACGTATTGCCCATGCGACAGCATGTGAGCTTTCAAGCGCAGGAACAATACCTTCAACTCGTGATAAGGTCATAAACGCATCTAAACATTCTTGGTCAGTTGCAGTGCTATATTCCACACGGCCTAAATCTTTTAAGAAACTATGTTGTGGCCCAACACCAGGATAGTCCAATCCTGAAGCGATAGAATGCACAGGTAAAGGTTCACCAGCCTCATTTTCAAGAACATAACATGCCATACCATGAATTTGGCTTGGTTTACCTAATGTTAGGGTTGCCGAATGCATATTTGTATCTAGCCCATGCCCAGCAGGTTCAACTCCTACAAGTTTCACATCTGAATCGTTTAAAAAAGCTGTAAACGCACCGATTGCATTTGAACCGCCACCGACACATGCGACAACATAATCTGGTTTTTTACCAAATCGTTGATGCGTCTGCTCTTTAATTTCCTTACCAATAATTGATTGAAAATCTCGAACCATTTTAGGAAATGGATGTGGACCAACCACAGAACCAATCGCATAAATAAAATTTTTAGGATCTTTTAAATATTCTTCAAACGCGCTATCAACCGCATCTTTTAAGGTTGCTGTACCGCGAGTTACTGACACCAAATGAGCGCCCAAAATTTTCATTTTGACCACATTTGGATGTTCTTTTTCAATATCAACTTGACCCATGTGGATCTCACATGGAATACCCACTAGAGCACAAGCAGTTGCTAAAGCAACCCCATGTTGACCCGCACCCGTTTCGGCAATGACTTTCTTTTTGCCCATATACTTAGCAAGTAAAGCCTCACCTAAACAGTGGTTAATTTTGTGGGCACCGGTATGATTTAAGTCTTCACGCTTTAAATAAATTTGTGCGCCACCTAACTGTTCTGAAAGGCGTTTTGCATGAAATAAAGGACTTGGACGGCCGACATAATTTGCAAAGAGGTCTGCTAATTCATTTTGAAATTCTGGTGTATGGCGAATTTCTTCATAAGCAACATTAATTTCATCCATTGCTTCTTTTAAATGCGGAGGAATAAACTGACCTCCATACTCACCAAAAAATCCTTGTTCATTTGGTAAAGCAATACCATTAATTTGATGTTGCATATCATCCCTCTTTTTAAATTATTAAAGTTATCAAGTTTATCGAGAAAGGTAACGCGTTAAGTCCTCAATGCCTTTTAGAGTCATTGGATACATGTGGTTTTCAAAAATCTCTTTAATCCAACCAATAGTTTGAGTGTAATGCCAATACCCTTCAGTTTCAGGGTTTAACCATGCTGTTTTATCAAAATGTTGACGTAGGCGACGCAACCAAACCTCACCTGTTTCATCATTCATATATTCAACCGAGCCACCTACCGATTTCAGCTCATACGGTGCCATACTGGCATCACCTACGACAATTACACGATAGTCACGTCCGTAAGTATGAAACAAATCCCACGTATTCATGCGGGTCGCTGTTCTTCGGTAATTATCTTTCCAAACATAGTCATAAAGACAGTTATGAAAATAAAAGTATTCAAGCGTTTTAAATTCTGTTTTAGCTGCGCTAAATAACTTTTCACATTGGGCAATGTGTGCATCCATCGAACCGCCTACATCAAACAACATGAGCACTTTGATTCGATTTCGACGCTCTGGCACCATTTGAACGTCAAGAATACCCTGCTTGGCCGTTTCACGGATTGTACCGTCAACGTCTAACTCTTCGGCAGCACCTTGTCTTGCAAATTTACGTAAACGTCGTAAAGCAATTTGCATTTGGCGGGTACCAAGAACTTGGTCATCATCTAGATTTTGGTATTTACGCTGTTCCCAAACTTTAACCGCTGAACGTTTACGGCCCGGCCCACCAATTCTGACGCCTTCCGGATGGTCACCAAAAGCACCAAAAGGTGAAGTTCCACCCGTGCCAACCATACGGTTACCACCTTGATGTTTTTTATGCTGTTCACGTAAACGCTCTTCTAGCATTTTCATCAGTTCTTCTAAAGAACCTGCTTTTTGAAGTTCAGCTCTTTGCTCTGGTGTTAAATGCTTTTCTAGAAGTTCTAAGTCGAACCAGTCTTTTGGAAGTTTATGGACTTGCTTGAGTAACTCATCAATATCAAAGGTTTCTATGCCATCAAAGTAATCTTTCATGGCACGATCGAACTTATCAAAAAAACGTTCATCTTTAACTAAAATGGTTTTAGCAAGTTGATAGAAATCTTCTTGATCGGCAAAAACTAGCCCTTCGCTTACTGCACGATTTAAGTCAATCAGTTCACGAGTCGTGACTGGAACACCATATTTTCGTAAGGTGTAAAATAACCGCACAAACATGGGTTATTCCCTCCTTTAACGTCGCGACATGAAAGCCAAACGTTCAAGCAGTTGCACATCTTGTTCGTTTTTAATGAGTGCGCCATACAAAGGTGGAATAGCTTTTGATGTATCTCGATTACGTAGTACATCTTCAGGCATATCATCTGCCATAAGCAGACTCAACCAATCGATCAGTTCAGATGTAGATGGTGGTTTCTTCAAGTTAGGAATTTCACGGAGCTTGAAGAAAACTTGAAGCGCTTCATTTACCAAAGTTGCAGAGATATTCGGGAAATGTACCGAGATAATTTCGCGCATCGTTGCTTCATCTGGGAACTCAATGTAATGGAAGAAACAGCGACGCAAGAAAGCATCTGGTAATTCTTTTTCATTATTTGAAGTAATAATTACGATTGGACGTTGAGTAGCCGTAATTGTTTCGCCTGTTTCATAAACATAAAAAGACATTTTATCAAGTTCATGTAACAGGTCATTTGGAAATTCAATGTCTGCCTTATCAATTTCATCAATTAAAAGCACACAGCGCTCTTCACTGGTGAAAGCTTCCCACAGTTTACCGGGCTTAATATAGTTCTTAATATCGTAAATACGATCATCACCAAGTTGGCTATCACGCAAACGAGACACAGCATCGTATTCATATAAGCCTTGCTGTGCCTTAGTCGTTGACTTGATGTGCCAAGTAATGAGTTTTAAACCAAGACTTTCTGCCACTTGCTCGGCAAGTAAAGTCTTACCTGTACCCGGCTCACCTTTAACCAATAAAGGCTTTTGCAAAGCACGAGCTGCTTTTACAGCAAGTTTAAGACTATCAGTCGCGATATATTGATCTGTACCGGTAAAATGTTGGGTATCAGCAGACATGTAGAGACCTTATTTTTCTATTTCAATGGTTAGATGGAACGCATGCTTTTGTTTGTTATATATTTTGACCAACAATAGCCAATAACCAAACCTAGACCGATTACAAACAGAATTAAGGATAAATTTGACCAGATTAAAGGACTGTCTTTAGTTAAAACACCAAATAGTAGTCCAAAAATAGCTGGCGCTACAGATGCATTAGGCCCTTCCGAAACAGTCGGTGTCACCAAAATAGCAAAAACAACTAACCAGCTTATTGCGCCCAAAGTGGTAGGTAAGCGGCGCATTAAACGCCACCAGCACCACAAGGCAATAATAGCGCCAACGCCATAAGCTGTTAAAGCAATAATCTCTTCAGGAATTGCATCGAGAGAAGAAAGTAATTGATTTAAAATTCCAGCTTGATCTTCACGCACCACGTAAGCCCTCTGGTTCAACTGCATTTGGGTTAATTAACCCTTCTGGCGGCATCTGAATAAAGAAGCCTTTTGTTTGTAATGAGTCTAGAACATGTAAAACATTTACACGCGCTAATTTACGTGTTGGAGCCAATTCTAAATGCATGACAAATGTTGCACGGCCAAAGGCTTGTAAAACAGCTTCTGGAACTTTTTCAAACGGATCGGCTTGCTCCGTTTCATCAGGATAGTTTGGACGAGCAATATAAATGTACATTTCATCTTTTTTGCTCGATCTATAAATATCACAGTGCATTTCAAATCAACTCTTGAACTAAGGACAGCATACATGAAAAAAAACGACAGACACACGCAGGTTTGTTTACGCATCAGTCGTTTTTTCTTTTCTTGCGAAATATTAACCTACAACAATCATTAAGGTCGATAAATAACTTTTAATTTTCCAAAGTTTTAAATTTTCAACCTTCATTAACTCTTTAATTTTACATAAAAAATCTTTTTGTCGACTTTTATAAAATAAAAATTTTACATTTTAAAAACAATAAAATTTGAACTAAAGCAGACTAGCTTTGATTTAATTTATTGAATTTTATAAATTTACGGTTAAGTATAAAGTTAAATAAGCTCTAAATAAGATTCAACTTATGTATACAGGATAAGACATTATTTAACCGTTTTTGATTTTTAATATGATTCAATAATAGAAGATCTTAAAAGAAAATATGGAGGTCTATGCTATGTCTCGTGGCGACAAATCATCTTATACAGCAAAACAAAAACGTCAGGCGAAACATATTGTTGAGAGTGAAGTAGATAGAGGTCATTCTCAAGAAGAAGCTGAACGTATTGCATGGTCTACCGTCAATAAACAAGATGGCGGCGGCAAGAAAAAATCACATTAAAACTACCACTGGATACTTCTTTAGTTGGCCTATGACTAAAGAAGTATCTTATCAACATGTTAACGCAAGCATTAAAAGATTCTTGAGCCTTGCATATAATCATTACTTACCTGATTTAGAGTATTTAAGATTATATGGTCATCTTGAGTACGTAAGGCTTCATTTAAGCGATTCATGTAATTCACTAACATTTCTTTCGAAGCTTGAGCGAACTCGGTAGTTACCGCTTCATCTTCATATAAGATGACATAACTACGGGCAAACCCATAAATGAGATAAATTACAGCTTTTTCGTTTAGGTGTGATGAATGTTTGAGATGGTGTTCACAGGCACTTTTTAAATTCTTAAATGCATCTGTAGCAGTAGATTGATTTTTGAAAGATGAAAGTATTGTTTGGAAGTTCATATCCATATTCCACTCAAAAAGTAAAGCTACAGAAGAAGGATAAACCTGTCAAACAATATGTTGATTATTATAAATTTAGATTGTAAAAAATTATAAAAAACGCCCAAAACTATGGGCGTTTTCATTAAACAAAAGCTTAGAAACTGACTTCAATATTGACTGTTGTACCAGATTGCTCAATATTGGTTGAAACATTAAAACCTCGTATTTTTAACTCTTCCTCTACCTGTGTGATATGTTCAGGATGCAAAGCATCTATTGGAAATTGAAAAACTGCCCGTCGTTTACCTTCTTTCGAGATTTCCTCGGTTCCAGATAAAATTTTTTCTAACAATAGTGCTTGATCTATTTTTACGTCTTTCGCATTTTTTCTTGCCTGTTCAGCATTAAAATTATTCGTCATATTTATATCTCTAATTATTAGTAGTTTTCATTTATAACATAAAAAAATTGATCTCAATATTAGCTTATTATTGATTTTAAAAACTTTTTACACCTCCATATATAAAATTAGAGGCCTCCTCTCCCCGAGAAGGCCTCTATATTTCTGCACCGAAACAAACTTATAGTTATATATTGTTTATTTTGAAATTGTTTTTCTTGCTACCAAGAATATACAGACCTGTATATATACACAATTGAATTTTTCTCATTAATAAAGTTAATTTAATTCAGCATGACTTTCTATAATTAAGATTAAATCATCTTTTTATAATTTAAACTTTATAAAATCAGTAAAATGTAAACTCAAACTAAACAAAAAGTTAATCTTATAAAGGCTAACTTATTAAATGACTTTATTTTAAAGTTATATTAACGAACACCAAATGATCAGTTATTAATCAGATAAGTTATTTTGAATCTTAAAATTCAATTTAACTGAAAATTTTTCTTAATACATAAACCTAAAATAAAAGATTGGCTTTCTCTTCTTTAAATAACTGAATAAGCGGCTTAGTTAAAAGCTCATAGCGCCAACCCAATAAATAATCTGGGAGATCCTGTTCATCACCTTTAGTAAGCACATGCTGATGAATCGCATTTAACCATTTCTTACGAAGTAAAACTTCTTTTGGTATAGAGGTTTGTTCTATCGCTTTAGCAATCAATGCATCCATTTTATTTAGGGTTTCTTTGGATGTAATTTTAAAAGGTTTAGCAATTTTAGCTGGCCAGTGTCCTTCAACAGGTAAGTCTTTTAAAAGATCAAGAATAATCTTACCGTATTCACGGACAACATTCGGACGAATATCTTTTACTTGAGATAATTGGAAACTATTGCGTGGATTTTTTTCGACTAAATCAATCATCGTCGAATTTCTAAGGATAAAACTACGTGGCTGGTTTGTTGCTCTAACCACCTCTTCACGCCACTCACTTAAATTTTGCAATTGCATTAATTGGCGGCGTGAATGACGATAATTACCCACATCTGTATATAACAATGGGGTTGGTGTTTCACTAATAATTTCTTTGGTTAAGCTACTACAATCCTCAAGAACATACTCATAAAGCCCTTTTTGTTTAAGCTGATCTTTAATATGGTTAGCCAATTGCATAAGGTATAAAACATCATTTGCCGCATAGCATAGCTGTTGCGGAGATAAAGGACGTGCCAACCAGTCTGATCGAGTCTGATCCTTTTCAATATCAATCTCTAAACAAAGCTTTAATGCACCTTGATAACTTACTTGTAAACCATGTCCCAAAAAGGATAATCCAACTTGAGTATCAAAAACATTTAATAGGTTTTGTTCATCGGCATAGTGATAGATTAAATCAATATCTTCACCACATGCATGAAAAATATTTTGTTGAGCAAGAAAGATTTTTTTCCAAAACTCGCTTAAATCTAAAGACACTCCATCCAGCAAATATACATTTCCGTTGACATTGACTTGACATACTCCAAGTTTAGGCCAAAGGGTATCAACCTTAATAAATTCTGTATCAAGCCCATAAGTTGAACATTGATCCATTTGTTGAAGAACATCAACCAATTCGGTTTGCTGTTGGATAAACTGAAACATGCTTTCTCAAGTAAATGCAAAGAGTGCTTTAAACTCTGGTATATATAACATAGGATTAGAAAAATGCTACTGAATCCTTGATGAATAGTCTATTTTTGAACAATTTTCCAAAAAAGAGATAATTTTTTGATCATTATTTTAAATTTTTCAAATTTAATGTCCTTCTAAATGTTTATTTTTTACAAAAGCTTTTTTTTAATTTATATATTCACTGAGTCATTTTTAAAAATATGTTTTTGTCTTTTAAAAGATTTTTTAATAATACGATATTATTCAAAAAATATTTGAAATAAGCACCGAGGTACTTATTTCATACGCATACGGTTATGAACAGCCTGACTTAAGGTATGGCTATCCACATATTCAAGCTCGCCACCTTGTGGTACGCCTTGAGCAATACGTGTCATGTGAATAGGTAAATGCTTCGTCGCTTCAACCAAATAATGCGCTGTCGCCTGACCTTCCACAGTAGCATTAGTTGCCAAAATGACTTCTTCGATCGTACCTTGGCTTAAACGTTGGATTAGATAAGGAATACCTATTTCTTCTGGCCCGATTCCATCTAATGGAGAAAGGTGCCCACCCAACACATGGTATTTGCCACGAAAACTACCACTTTGCTCGATTGCCATAACATCTGCCGGAGACTCAACTACACAAAGCAACTGGTCATCTCTTTCTGTTGAAGCGCAAATATCACAAATTTCATGCTCTGTTAAAGAGTGGCAAACACTACATTCATGAATATAACTTGATGCTTCATGTAGAGCATGTGCTAAAGCAAATGCACCTTCACGATTTTTCATCAAGAGATGTAAAGCCATACGTTGGGCCGACTTCGGTCCAACGCTAGGCAAAATACGTAAAGCTTGAACGAGTTGTTCAAATCTATCGCTAAACACTGATTTTCCTTAGAACATGCCTGCTAAACCAGGAGGTAAACCCATACCTGAGTTAGCTTTTTGCATTTTTTCTTCAGAAACTACTTCAGCTTGACGCACAGCATCATTCACCGCAGCTGCGATTAAATCTTCAATCATGTCTGGTTCGTCTTGAAGTAATTCTGGATTAATTTCGATACGTTTTACGATATAACG
Source organism: Acinetobacter sp. OYA S30 (assembly GCF_033599315.1). NCBI lineage: Bacteria > Pseudomonadati > Pseudomonadota > Gammaproteobacteria > Moraxellales > Moraxellaceae > Acinetobacter > Acinetobacter sp. OYA S30. The sequence continues at coordinate 51,278 of NZ_JAWVAV010000008.1, read as the reverse complement.
GCCAGTCATTGTTACTTTAACTAAACCACCGCCCGCTTCAGCGTGTACTTCAGTTTGAGCAAGCTCTTCTTTAGCCTTTTTTATATTTGATTCCATATCTTTTTGCATGCGCTGCGCTTGCTGCATGAGCATATTGATATTCATAAACCTAACTCCGTATCTCTATCAAATATTTCAAGTATTATTGATAGTCATATAACACTTCGGAACTTAAACTCTTTGAACGCCCCTATCGATCAGTAAGATCATTGAGGTCAGTACGTTTAAATCAAAATTAATCCGCAATTCTGACACAATAAATTAATGTTTTCTATTGGTATCTATGAAACTCTTTTAGGTAACTCATCCATTTAAAGCTTTCTATACGAAACTTTTTACTGTGAAGGCCGGTTCTAAAATTTAAGTTAAGCTACTGCGAAGCTTGGAGGGTGCTATTGTCGGGTTTATATTCATTTAAAGGAATTTTCTGAAAAGAGGCATTCGCTTTTTCTATTGTATGATCAGCTTCTTCAACTGATTTATTTGCATCATTAATCAATAAAACAGTTTCGTTAATTTGAGTCGGTTCATCCTTTTGGGCAAATACTTTGTATCCAACCAAACCAATTGCCCCTATAGCAACTAAAATAATTATAGGCTTAAGCATGGTTAAAAACTCACTTTGTTATTTTTATTAAATTTAGAACTTTTATACGTTGTGATTTTTAATTCATTTACAACAAAATGTAGCTTTTTTATTTCAATCGTTGTTTGTGAGTAACTTCCCTTAAAGTAAAGCCACACTAAAATGAGTGTGGCTTAATTCTTAGATATATAAATTTTATTAGATCAAATCTAATCCACGTGAGATATCACCAATAATATCGTTAATATCTTCTAAGCCAACCGAAACGCGGATTAAGCCTTCTTCAATACCAGCAGCTTGTTTTGCTTCAGCAGAAAGTTTGCCGTGTGTGGTTGTAGCAGGATGCGTAATTGTTGATTTCACATCACCTAAATTACCCGTGATAGAAATAAATTTGGTGTTATCAATAACCTTCCATGCGCCTTCACGCTCACCTTTAACTACAAAAGAAACAATCCCGCCAAAGCCATTTTGCTGTTTTGCTGCAAGTTCATGACCTTCATGAGTTGGAAGCCCGCCATAATAGACCTTTTCTACTTTTTCATGGGTAGACAACCACTCGGCAAGTTTTTGAGCATTTTCACAGTGCGCTTTCATACGTAAACGTAAGGTTTCTAATCCTTTTAAGAAAACCCATGCATTAAACGGACTCATAGATGGTCCTAAAGTACGCACTACGCTAAAAACTTCTTCTAGGAGTTGATGTTTACCTACCACTGCGCCACCTAACGCACGGCCTTGACCATCTAAATATTTAGTCGCAGAGTAAATCACGAGATCTGCACCCAACTTTAACGGTTGCTGTAAAACAGGTGTACAGAAACTATTGTCAACAGCAAGTAATGCGCCATTTGCATGCGCAATATCTGCAAGTGCTTGGATATCTGCGATTTCAGCTAATGGATTAGACGGTGACTCAACAAATAATAGTTTAGTTTCTGGACGTACTGCATTTTTCCATGCATCTAAATCGCGTAGATCAACAAATGTGATATCTACACCAAATTTGGCAATGTATTTTTCAAATAAAGCAACAATAGAACCAAAAACTGCTCTTGAGCAAATAACATGATCACCTGCTTTTAGATACGCCATCGCAATCGATAGAATTGCTCCCATACCTGAGCTTGTAGCCACGGCACGTTCAGCCCCATCTAAAGCTGCTAAACGTTTTTCGAACATCGATACAGTCGGATTAGTAAAACGAGAATAGATATTTCCTTGAACCTGACCAGAAAATTTTGCAGCTGCTTCAGCAGCGTTTTCATATACAAAAGATGAAGTCAAAAAAATTGGTTCGCCATGCTCACCTTCAAAACTACGAGTGTGTCCGGTACGAATGGCTAAAGTATCAAGTTGGTATTCTAAATCATCAGACTGGTTCATTAAATGTTCGCCTTTACTGGTCATGTACTAAAAACTATCATCATTTTGAGTGCCTAAGGTATTTAAGGTCAAGGTAAACCTGAAAATTATCGCTTAGACTTCAATCAATCTTTAGTATAGTTGGTAAAACAAGATGAAACGCTTAAAGTCCCTTGTCTCAGAACAAAGTCAAATCAAGCACCTCTCTACCCGACTATTTCGTCCTCAAACATTAGTATTGTCACAAAGCACTCCGTTTGAAGTGATTGGTGAATTCAATCAAACCCGCGTTCGTTATTATGCAGCTACAGAAAAGAGCTTTAGAGAACCATTAGTATTTGTGGCACCTTTAGCTATTAATATGGCGATTTATGATTTATATCCATATCGTTCTCTTATCAAATACTTCCAAAATGCAGGTTTTGACGTATACCTTGTCGATTGGGGGCGTTTAGGCTTTAAAGATAGACATCTTAACTTTTTATCGTTTATTGAAGATTTTATTCCTAAAGCTATAGAGCTTGTTCGCACACATTCAGGCAGTGATCAAATTTCTCTACACGGATGGAGTATGGCTGGCATATTCGTTACTTTATATACAGCGTATAATCACCCAAATTATGTCAAAAACCTTATAGTTTTAGGTAGCCCAATCGATAGCTATGCTTCTGGTTATATTGGAAAACTCTACCGAACCATAAACAACACTATTGCCCGCAATAAAAAGCTTCAGGAACGTATTTACTCAGGTTTACCGAAGCATTTGATTCATACTCCGGGCATTTTAAATTCCTTAGGCTTTAAAATTCTTGACCCTAAAGGCTGGTTCGATGGTCATATTCAATTACTTAAGAACCTTAATGATCTTCAGTTCGTACAAGAACATGCCACATTAAGCAGTTTTTTAAACAATATGATTGATTATCCAGGAGGTATTAATCAGGACATGTTATTTAATGTTTGGCTGCAAAATCCATTAAGACAAGGTTCTATTCAATTAAAAGATAAAAAAATCGAATTAAAAAATATCGACTGTTCACTCTTAGTTGGAGCTGGTCGTAGTGATCAACTGGTCACGGCAGATGCAGCTCAGCCATTAAGTCAGTTAACCAGTAGCCAAGATGTTACGTTTACTCTTATTCCTGGTGGTCATTTAGGTCTAATGTCAAGCCAAGCAAGTGCGCAGGAATTCTGGCCAAAGCTAGCAACATGGCTGAGTAAGCGTTCAACAAAAATCTAAATTTAGGCATAATAAAGCCCTCTATATGAGGGCTTTTATCTAACGTTTTCTCTATAAACACAAATCCAAGCTTAGACTCACTAGAAGGATAGTTTTTTAAATACAAAGTATCCGACCTTACTTTCAAAACTTCCATCTTTTTGAATATTAAAATACTTTTTAACAACATCTGCTGCATTTTCTTGGAGATACCTAAGCGTTTTTATTTGATCTTCAGGTGTCTTCATGCGCTGTACCCAACTATCAAAATCTAGTTTGAGGGTTTGTTTCTCTAAAGTTGTTAATTCAAAACCAGCATCTTCAATAAAGTGAACCCAGTCTTTAATACTGTAATTTCTTACATGACTAGGGTCTCGAATCACTTCTATAGTCTGTAAAAATGTATCTAAAATAGGGAAACTTGAGCTAATAATATCAACAAAAATAACAGTGCCATTTGGCTTTAATACACGATTTATTTCTTTCATTGCTGTTGGGACATGCTGCCAATGATGGGCAGAATATCGACTAATGATTACATCAAATTGTTCATCAGTAAAAGGCATATCTTCAGCAATGCCTTGTTGTACAAAAATATTTTTTATTTTTCGAGCATTGGCAGTTTTTGACACTGTATCGAGCATTTCATGAGATAAATCATAAGCAAAAACCAGATCTGCATGGCGAGCAACGTTATAAGCTACATGACCACCACCGCAACCTAAATCTAAAACAACAGCATTTGGATATTCATCAATTTCTTTAATGAATTTATCAAACTCGACCCCTTCAGAGTGAGCGGTGCTATTCAAATAACTTAAAGATTTATTTTGATACTGTTTTAAATTTATCTCATGTTGATTCAACATGGCTTATTCCTCTTCTTTGATGAGTTAACCATAAAAGAAAAAGTAGATAAAAAATAATGATTAGTTTTTCAATAATTAATAAAATAAAGTTATAATTCGTATCTTTATCAATTCTTAATAAAAAACCACCCAATGGTGGTTTTTTTATGTAAGGCCAAGTTCATATTTAAAAATTACTTTGCAGTAAATTTAATATTGAACTTTCTTACTTGTTTTCTAACTTCCGGATTAGAAGGTAAAACAAAGGGACTTGCACGCCATATCGCCTTTTCAATACTCGACTTAAACTTTTGGTCTTCTTTATCTAGAAAAATAATTTGCTCAATCTCACCAGTATCACTTAAAAAGACTTTAACGCTAGCACTCATTCCCACTGAAGAAGGCGGAACATTCCAAATTTTAAAGATCTTTTTTTGATATTGTTGCTTGTACTTTTCTGCTTCTACAATAATTTTGTCATCATCACTTTTTGCTGGTGATAATAACTTAGAATTAATTGTGCACCCACTTAATAACAATATAGAAGTTAAAATAATGACGTTTTTCATTTATAAAACCAATTTTTTCAACGATTAAAATTTAACATTTTATCTTTTTAAAAACCACCTAAATGGTGGTTTTATGCTAAATAGCTACTACTAAATATGTTCTTAGCAAATTCTAGATTTTAGCTAATTTACGAGGATTATTTAGTTTAACTATTTAATTATAATTTTCAGCATCGTTTTAAAAAGATATTTTATAATGTGAATTTATACTTGAGTGTTCAGGCATATCAGCAATATCCTGCTCAGTAAAAATTCCATGTTCAAGTACTTTATTGGCATTAAAGGCAGTATTGACCGGAGTAACAGGCGATTTAGTAATATAATTTTCATCTGCTTTTTGTGTTAACGATGCACACCCATCTAAACCAAATCCTGTAGCCAATACAAGTAACAATCTCTTCATCTGTCTCACCTGTTATTATAAAAATCAAACAATCTAACAAATTATCCACTGATTGTCACATTTTTAAAACGATTAGGACTAAGCCAATTCTTTACAAAAACTCAATGAAATGTAAAGTAATTTGCATAAAGTGTTAAATTGTGTAAAATACCTAAATAATTTAATGATATGTTTTAACTTATGATCTTTTTACTTTTCTTATTTTTGTTATTTACCTTTGTACTCCTCTTAAATGCTCATTACAAACACTAAGTATTTGTATCTGTTCTTCTCATCTGCTAAATATTTTTGAAAAATTAATTATTTTCTTAAAAGCATTTACTTACTTTCTTTAGTGTAGATTTTTATAAATATAAAAAAAGCCCGCTTTGTAAGCAGGCTTTACCCTTTTTGATTTTTTGCGCTGATCATTCAGGACTTTTTGCTGTTTGTGACAGCGCTCGGATATTACACTTATACTTAAAGATTAAAAAGACTAATCTTTTTGAAACTGATGCATTTACTCATCAATTTCAATCGGATCACCGTCTTCAGGACGAATATGTCGTGTCCCATCATCAGCAGGATCGACACTAGAGCCATCTTTAGTAATCGAGTTATACATTTCGTCCTCTTTTTTATCGTCTATGAATTCTTCATCTTCAAAATCAAGAGGCTCGTCATCATCTTCAAAATTTAAAGGCTTTTCTTCATCTATCATGTGAACCATCCTTTTTAAGCTAGGTGATTTCATGCTCAAATAAATATCGGATATATTCAACAGTGAACACACATCATTTATGTAAAGAATACTTAAAAATTATTAAAATATATAAAAAGTTAAATAGTGTTATTCAAAATATTTTAAAAACTCTTCTAACTCAGGTAAATGTGCAAAGTTTTTATGAGCATCCCCTAACACAACCCAATCATGTTTTGACTCTATACAAAAATTAAGTTTTAAATCTGGTTTAAACGGTTGTTCGAGAAGCCCCAACGGTATCCACATATAGTTTGTACCATTAATTTTATTAGGGACAGGCGAACCACATCTATTACAAAATGATGAAGTAAAACCAGTTTCTTTTTTATAGGTAGCCACATATTCCTTACCCATCAACCAATTAAACTGATTTTCTTTTACTAAAGTAGCTGCATTCGCTCCAGTACCTGTTTGTTTTCGGCATAAGCTGCAATGGCAGTGATAAACCGTTTTGATTTCACAAGGTACAGAAAATTTTACTTTATGGCATAAACAAGAACCGAGGTTACTCATATAACGTACTTATTTCATTACTATAAAAATTTTAATCATGACTTTAAATATTGGTTAAGTATATATTTTAATTGTTTAATATAAAATATATCTAATCTTTTGATTTAAAACAGATTATAAAAAAGATCTTGATATATAAAGCTTTTTTATATTATAAGGTGAAATGTGACTTTAAATAACACTTGAGTAATTAATAGTCATTGAAATATTGGGAATAAACCTTATATTGAGTACAGGTTCATACCTTTAACTGAGGAAAAGCTCATGAATAAATTAATGGTTGCGGTATTCGCTGGAATGGTGACCCTTGCCGGTTTCAGTGCTCAAGCTGCAACACCTGAGCAAGAATGTCAAAAATTGCAAGATGATTACAATTTGATTTATGCGTCAAAAGGCTTTTGTTTTAAAGACCAAGATGCTAAAGAAAAATATGGTAATGAAAACTGTCATACGACTAAGCCAAAATTCTCTGATAAAGAGCAGCAACGTCTAGACGCAATTAAAGAACGTCAAAAAGAATTGAAGTGTAAATAGTATTTAAAGGAATAATACATGGCATATGATGATCAAAATATCTTCGCAAAAATTTTACGTGGTGAACTTCCAGCGATAAAACTCTATGAAGATGATCAAGTTCTAGCTTTTATGGATATTATGCCCCAAGCCGATGGTCATGCATTAGTTATTCCAAAAACTCCTGCAGTAACTTTACTTGATTTACCTCCTGAAGCGGCAGCTTATACCATCCAGATCGTGCAAAAAATTGCTAAGGCAATGGAAACTGCATTAAATTTGGATGGAATTGTGCTCATGCAGTTATCAGGAGCAGCTGCCGGACAAACTGTCCCTCATGTTCATTTTCACCTAATTCCGACAAATGTTCACCAACTTGGCAAACATGCGGCGCAATTAGGAGACCAAGATAAAATCAAAGCTTTGGCTGAGAAAATTAAAGCAGCACTTTGATTTTAAGAGATAAAAGCGGAGTTTAAACTCCGCTTTTTTTATTTAAAAAGTGTAATAAAATCAAAAGAAAATAAAGTATTTCCAATTTTTAATTGTCATAAAACTGTCATTTCTTCTTCACTCCATTGTCACAAAGTTTACAGATACTTCTTAGCAAGTTGGTGAGCTTCTGTAACTTTTTGTACATAAGCCAACTAAAAAATAAAAGTTAGCTAGGCATACGCCATTTAAAAATACCTTTTGGAGAAATCTCAATGAAGAAATTGCTTCTCGCTGCCGCAGTTGCAACTTTGAGCGTAAACGCGGTGCAAGCAGCGCCAACTTTGTACGGCAAACTAAACGTTTCCATTAACCAAGTTGACAACAAAAATTTCGATGGTAAAAGTGACGTTACCGAAGTTAACTCAAACTCTTCTCGTATTGGGGTAAAAGGCGAAGAGAAGTTGACTGATAAGCTATCTGCTGTTTATTTAGCTGAATGGGCAATTTCTACTGATGGTTCTGGTTCAGATACTGACCTTAGCGCCCGTAACCGTTTTATCGGTTTAAAAACTGAAGGCGTCGGTACGTTAAAAGTAGGTAAATATGACTCTTACTTCAAAACCTCTGCTGGTAGCAACCAAGACATCTTTAACGATGACACACGTTTAGATATTACAAATATTATGTACGGTGAAAACCGTTTAGATAACGTGGTTGGTTTTGAATTAGACCCTAAATTATTAGCTGGTTTAACATTCAATATCATGGCTCAAACTGGTGAAAGCACTTCTGATAGCAAAAAAGGCGAAACTGGTAAAGACAGCAAAAATGATAGCTTCGATTCAGTTTCAACTTCTCTAGGTTATGAAAATAAAGACTTAGGTTTAGCAATCGCTGCTGCAGGTGACTTCGGTATCAAAGGTAAATATGCTGCTTACGGTTTGAAAGATGTTTATACAGACGCTTACCGTGTAACTGGTTCTTATGACATTGCTAAATCTGGCTTTGTAGTAGGTGCTTTATGGCAACATGCTGAACCTACTGATGACTTGACTGCATATGGTCAAACATATAAATCAGATGGCTCAATCGATAAAGCTGGTAAAGCTTACCGTGGTTTAGAAGAAGAAGCATACGCGGTAACTGCTGCTTATAAAATTCCTAACACTAAACTTAAAGTAAAAGCAGAATATGCTTCTGCTGAAACACAAGTAAGTGGTCAGGCAGATCGTAAAATTGACTTGTATGGTTTAGGTCTTGATTATCAAATCAATAAACAAGCTCGCTTCTACGGTATCGTTGCTCAACAAAAACGTGACTGGTTGAACGACGACGACAAACAAACTGTTGTAGGTACTGGTATTGAATATAACTTCTAATCAGTTATGTTCGATTCAGATCTAAAATAAAAGGGCTTATGCCCTTTTATTTTGTTATGCCAACAAAAAAAGCCGATACAAAAATATCGGCTTTTAAAAAATTTATATTTTATTTTAAGAAACCACTTACAAGATTCATCACATTTTGAATATCTTGGTTAGCTTCTTGATGATCTGTACTCTCACCTTGAGGTGTTAAAGAATCAATGACCTGAGGTAAGACAGAAGCGATTGCACCATAAACTTGTTCTTTAGGTGCTTGAGCTTGCTGAGCAACTTGTTCAATGTCTGCTGGATTAAACAGACTTTGTAATTGCTGGGTCGGAACTTCACTATTACTTTGGTTTGGATCAACCCAACTTTGAACTTGGCTACCTAAGCCAGCGCCTTTTAACTTCTCAAGAGCAGCTTGTAAACCACCTTGTTGCTGAACCCAACCTAAGATTAAAGGTACCACTGCAATTAATAAACTTTGTACACCGCCACCAGCTTGAGGTGTGTTGTTATTACCAGTGACTTGTCCTAATACAGAACCCAATACTCCACCAAGACCACCTTGGGCACCAGATGAAGTATTACCACCCATTTGTCCTAATACAGAACCTAAAATTCCACCTAAACCACCTTGACCTGACGCTTACTGATTCCCACCTAAAGCTTGCTTAGCCAAAACTTCTACAATGTTGCTTAAATTTGTCATGAGTAACTCTTATGTATGGTTTATACATGAGCATACGCGTTTTTTTGTTAAGACAGCAAAAATCAAATTGTTAAATTTTGAAAGAGATTGCAAGGTCTTTTACCAACGGAATTTATTCCAATTTTCTGGATTTGCCCAAAATTTTGAATTAAACCAGTCTGGGACATGCTTATAGGTCAAAATATTAAATTGCCATAAAGCAAAATCACTATCATGTGAAGTCTTATCAATAAGTTGGGTAAAACCTAAAGAACGCAGAAGCTGTTCATCACTGCGTTTGCTTACAACAACAATTCGTTTTGCTAATAAATCTCTTAGCTTTACTAATAATTGTGATTTTTGCACATCGCTGATGTCCTGCATTTCGTCAGTATCAAACAATACAAAACCCAAATCATAACGCTGAGTAAAAGGCAGACTTAATAGCTCAGTTACGGTAAAATAGTGCCATTGAATTGCGTTATTCTGGTCAATTTTCTGGCCAATACAAAGTGCAGTATGAATAGGCTGTTCGTTTGATAAATCGTCTAGCATAGAAGTGATGACATTTTGTTCAGCCATAACTGCAACCCTTAATTGAAAGATGTGAGTTTAAACTTTATGGAACTACAAGGCATTTGCCATAAAATGCATGCAGGCCTAAAAGATGCTAGTGTAACTGATCAACAGACAACCAAGGCAAATGTTGAATACAAATTTGTATTAGACCGTTCAGAAATTGATCTTCCTTTTAATTTAGGACAAGAACTAGAAATCGAATGGACAGGTAATATTTATTGCACTTCTTGTGGTGCTAAAACACCAAAGTCTTATTCTCAAGGCCACTGCTTTAAATGCTTTAAAACGAAAGCGGAATGTGACCTTTGCATTATGAAACCTGAAACATGCCACCACCATTTGGGTACATGTCGTGAAGATGATTTTGCCCACAGCGTATGTTTCCAGCCTCATATTGTCTACTTAGCAAATTCAAGTGCTTTAAAAGTAGGTATTACTCGCGTTAGCCATATGCCTGGTCGTTGGTTAGATCAAGGGGCAACTCAGGCCTTACCTATTTTAAAAGTTGGTTCACGTCGTTTATCTGGTCAGCTTGAAACCATGTTTGGTTCCTTAATTGCGGATAAGACAGATTGGCGTAAACTTCTCAAAGGCGAAGCTGAGCCTCTAAATCTGATTGAACAACGTGATCAGTTAATTGAAGAATTCGCTCCTAAAATTCAAACTATTCGTGAAGAATTTAGCCAAAATCTTGAATTTAACGAAACGGTTGAATTACTAGAAAATGAATTGCCACGTGAGTTTGTTTATCCAGTTGAACAATATCCTGAAAAAATTAAGTCTTTAAACTTAGATAAAACACCAAAAATTCGTGGTGTATTGCAAGGTATTAAAGGCCAATATTTAATTTTTGATATTGGTGTTATTAATATCCGTAAATATACAGGTTACGAGCTGATTGTACGTGCATAAGTCGCTTTAAAAAAAGCCCCATAAAAATGGGGCTTTTTAATTAATATAACTAAGATAATCTATTTCTAAACAACCAAGCTGCTAAAGGTAAAGTTACTATCCCCAGCACAATCATTGGTAAAAAGTTCAATTTGACTTGTGCAAAGCTTGCACCTTCCAAATAAACCCGCTGTACCAAGTTAATTCCAAATCTTAATGGATTTGCATAAGTTGCTACTTGTAATGCTTTTGGCATGTTTTCTACAGGTGTCAGTAAGCCTGAAAGTAACATCAAAGGCATAATCAATAAAAATGTAAAAAGCATAGCTTGTTGCATATTTAAAGATAAAGCTGAAATTGATAAGCCCACACCAACTACAGCCACGTTAAAGCTGAATAATCCAAAATAAAGCAGTCCAATAGAGCCATTCATTGGAATTTTAAACCAGAACAAAATAATCAATAAAATAATGGTCGATTGCATCAAACCTACAAAAATCGGCGGCAAAGCCTTACCAATCATAATTTGTAATGGCGTATAGGGCGTCACTAATAATTGATCAAACGTACCCTGCTCACGTTCACGCGCAACTGATAAAGCAGATAAAAGTAATGTCTGCATCATACTTAATGCTGCAATTAATGCAGGCATTAAGCTCCAACGAGACTCCTGATTTGGGTTGTACCATGTTCTTGTTTCAAGGCTAATCGGTAAAGCTGAATTAAACTTTTGCTGATTGAACTGACCAATAATTTTATTTAGATATGATCCTGCAACCATAGCTGTAGATGAATTTCTACCATCAACAATGACCTGTATAGGAACGCTTTGGTTATTGTTTAATTTACTCTCGAAATCATTAGGGATCGCAATTATGAGCAATGCCTGACGGTTATCAATGACCTGTTTGATTTGTTCGGTATATTCCAGTGTTGCAACACGCTTAAAAATACCAGAGCCATCGAGCTTCGAGATCAGCTCATGTGAAATCTGTCCGTTGCTCTGATCTAAAATTGCATAATCTACATGGTTAACGTCATAAGTAGCCGCATAGCCAAATAAAAGTGCTTGCATCAGAGCGGGTACAAATAGAATAGCCCTATTTGCAGGATCACTAAAAATGGTTAAGAATTCTTTTTTGACTAAAAAACTTAATTGTTTCAGCCACGTGATTAATTGCTGCCACATAACTTTATCTCAACCGTTTTTTCAGTGAAAAGTTCACAGCACATATCAAAACAACGATATATCCCAATAAAATACCGCACTCTTTAAACCATAGCTTCCAATCATCCCCACCCATAAATAAAGTTTTAATTAAAACCATAAAATGCGTCGCTGGAAGTAACTGGCTAATAATTTGCACAACCAAAGGCAAGTTGCGTGTATCAAAAACAAATCCGGAAAGCATCAGCGCTGGCATAAAACTTGCCAACAAAGCAATTTGACTCGCCTGAAACTGACTTTGGGCAAAGCCAGATATAGTTAAACCAAGTAATAATGAAACGATTAAATATAGAAATGAAGCAGATAAAATTGAGAATAATGAACCGCGCATAGGTACTTCAAAAATAAAATGTGCAGCAACAATACAAATAACGATATCAATCATGCCGACAACAACGTACGGAATGAGTTTTGCCAACACAATTTCAAATGGCCGTACTGGTGTGACAAATAAGGCTTCTAATGTTCCCCGTTCCTTTTCACGGGCAATAAGCAGACCCGTTAAAAATGCGCCAATTAAAGTTAAAATGAGTACCATTAAACCCGGTACTAAAAACCAAGTACTGTTACCAGATTCGTTAAACCATATTCTTTGTTCAATTTTAACGGCGCTTGCAGATGCTAATATTGGGCTACGATCAATTTGTATTGATGGCGCGGTAGCCAAAGCACCCGCGACATACCCCTCTAAAGCAGTTGCTATGGTAGTCGATCTACCATTTAATAGCAATTGAACCTTTGCGTTACCTTGTTGGGCCTGACTTGCAAAATCGGAAGGCAAATGCAAAATCGCATCAATTTTGCCATTTCGAATGGCCTGTTCTGCTTCAGGCAAATTATGAAATTCTAGACTGGTTAAATATCGTGATCCATTTAAGCCAGCTAAGACCTGATTGACCTGCGGCGAGGACTGATCAACTACAACACCAACTCGTGCTTGGTTCAAGTCAAAAGAAAGTCCATAACCAAACAGTAAAATTAAGATAACAGGCAAAACTAGGCCAATTCCGAGACTGCTTTTGTCACGAAGAAGCTGTTTAGTTTCTTTCCGAACTAAGGCTTTCAAGCGACTCCAAAATGCAAAGCTCATTGTAGGTCTCCTAACCCGCATGCCTTAATGCACGTGCTTGTTCCACAATTGCAATAAAAGCCTCATTCATATCAACAATATGTTTATCTTTACTTGCCAATTCGCGGACCTGTTGAGAAGAACCTAGGGCTAGTAACTTTCCTGCATCTTGTATGGCAATGCGGTCACAATATTCTGCTTCCTCCATAAAATGGGTGGTAATAATGATGGTAATGCCTTGATTTGCGAGTTTACCAATGCTGTACCAAAATGAACGCCGTGCAAGCGGGTCTATTCCACTCGTAGGTTCGTCTAAAAATAAAATTTCTGGTTCATGTAATAATGCAGCCGCCATAGATAAGCGCTGTTTATAACCACCAGGTAAATCACCACTTTTAATTTGCGGCTTTAAATCATATTGCTGTAAAGCTTTATCAATTTGTTGATTTAGTTTTTTGCCCGATAAACCATAGGCTCCACCAAAAAACTTTAAGTTTTCCAACACCGTTAAATTGCTATACAGTGCAAATTTTTGAGAGACGTAGCCTACTTTAGCTCTTGCTTCAGCACGGGCCGTCCGTAAATTTTTACCTGCAACTTCTAGGTAACCGCTACTTGCCGGTAGTAATCCACATAACATGCGAAATGTCGTGGTTTTACCAGCTCCATTTGGCCCCAGTAACCCAAAGATCTCTCCACGCTGTACAGTAAATGACGTATTGGCAACAGCAGTAAAATTTCCAAAAGTTCTGACCAAATCTTTAACTACAATGACCGCTTGGTCTGATTGCGAATTATTGTTTTGTTCTGATCGAAAAGCCTGCTGAGAAATAGAGATTTGTTGTTTTTGATTTTGCTGTAACAACATCATAAAAGCATCTTCGAGTTCAGGTGGTCGCCTATTTGCCACTAGTCCCAGAGGTAAAATATCTGTTGATAGTTCTTTTTGGCGACTAATAAAGTTTACTTGCTCTCCTCTTGGCACTGCATCAATAATCTCTCCAGAATTTCCAAGTAACTGGGCTTGTACAATCCGAGTCTTAATCTGCTCTGAAGGTTTTATTTTCCATGTTTGCTCATGTACTAACGCTTTTAATTGCTCAGGTGAACCTTGTCTTAAAATTTTGCCTTCGTGCATGATATACACGTAAGCGCACTTTTCTGCTTCATCCATATAAGCGGTACTTATAATTACACTTAAATTTTCTTCCTGAACAAGTTGTTCAATAATGATCCATAAATCCCGTCGTGATAAAGGGTCTACTCCAACACTAGGTTCATCGAGCAACAGTAACTCTGGGGAACGAACTAGAGTACATGCCAATCCTAGCTTTTGCTTCATTCCACCAGAAAGTTGTCCTGCTAGACGTTGAGTAAACTGAGTAAGATCCGTTATCTCCAATAAACGTTTAAATCTTTGGTTACGTACATTTTTTGGAACGCCGTGTAAGTCGGCATATAAATTTAGATTCTCTTGTACACTTAAGTCTTCATAGAGTCCAAAACGTTGTGGCATATAACTAATACGGTCTTGGACAACTTGAGGATGTTTTTCAATATCAAACCCAAGCACATGAAGAGAACCTGAACTCGCTTTATATAATCCTGCAATTAACCTTAATAAAGTTGTTTTACCCGCACCATCTGGACCGACTAAAGCGGTAAGTTCTCCTTTTTTGATTTGCATATTCAAATCAACAATTGCACTAATATCTGCTGAATTTTTATTTTCGGCTTTAAAAGTCATGAATAAATTAAGGGCTTGAACCACTGCTTTACTATCAATCATGGGCTTTCTCACTTAAAGCAAGTGGGACTTTTACTGTCACGGGTTGACCCATTTTTAATTGATCATTCGGATCATTTACATACACCCGAACTTCGTAAACAAGTGTTGTTCTAATCTCTTCTGTCTGTACTGTTTTAGGTGTGAACTCAGCCACTGAAGATATATAGCCAATTTTTCCATTCATAGGCTGATTCGGATAAGTATCACGAATGACTTGAGCCGTGCCTCCCATTTTAATTGAACTTAAATCTTGTTCATTTACATACACACGAATCCATTTTGGATTGGTCAAGGCTAATGTATAAACGGCCTTTTGAGCAGTTGTCATGTCGCCAACTTCTTGCAACCGAGCTCGTACCACTGCATTTACAGGAGACCTTAGTTCTGCTTGAGTAAGGTTATAGTTAATTAAATCTAAATTAGCCTTAGTCACTTCATATTGTGCTCTGGTTGCTTCACGATCTTCTTTTCGTGCACCTTTAATTAATAATTCTAAATTGGCTTGTCTTTCACGGACCGCTGCCTCAGCACTATGTTGATTACTTTTGGCATAGTCGAGTTCTTGTTGGCTAATTGCTCGACCATCGGTACTACTTACCAAAATTTGTAAGCGTTGCAAGTTTTTATTGGTTTTATCAAGCTCAGCTTGGGCAGACGCAAGTTGAGCTTTTGCTTGGGTGATTTCTTCAGGGCGAGCTCCAATCTCTTGTTTAATAATTGCCTCTTGTTGAGCTTTAAGTTGTGCTTGAGCTTGCTTTGCCTGAATTTGTAATGCATTAGTATTAAGAGTCGCCAGTACTTGACCTGCTTGAACTTTATCGCCCTCTTGAACTAAAAGTTTCTGAATACGGCCAGACTGTTCAAATGCAAGTGAAACTTGGCGGATATCCACATTTCCATATAAAGTTAATACATTATTATCTAATTGTTTTTTATGATTATATCCCCATACCCAAAAGCCGATGGCAACTACAGCTATAACCACTAAAATGCCGGCAATCACTTTTTTATTCATCTTTTTGGCCTTCTTATTAAATTCAAATTTACATAGTTTAAATTCAATTTAAATTTAAATTACCTTAATCTTTGAATAAAAGATATACTTTTATGATGAAATAAAATTAGGTTTAAATATGTCCAGATCTAGACGAAGTGATGGTGATTTGACAAAGACTAAAATTATTGAGGCAGCAGGACCCTTAATCGCCCAATATGGTTTTGCAAAAACAGCAAACAAAACAATTGCCAAAGTAGCAAATGTCGATTTAGCAGCAATTAATTATCACTTTGATGGCCGAGATGGGCTATACCAAGCAGTGTTAATGGAAGCTCATGCCCATTATCTAGATGAACAATACTTACTAGAACTTGTTGAAAGTACTTACTCTCCCGAAGAAAAATTGAGTTTATTACTTGAAACTTTATTACATAAGTTGACGGAAAAAGATGTTTGGCATGGCAAAGTTTTTATTCGCGAACTGTTTTCACCGTCTGAGCATTTATTAAGTTTTATTGAATTAACTGGAATGAGAAAATTTTTTCTTATTCGAAAGTTGATTAGTCAAGTGGCGAACTTAGATGAAAATGATCCGGCCGTTTTACCTTGTATTTTAAGCGTGATGACGCCTTGCATGATGCTTATTATTGCCGGACCTAATGCTCAAGCACCTGAGCCACTTAAAAATATTGCTCAGATGCCATTACATGATTTAGTTGAACACTTTAAAAAATTTTCATTAGCTGGATTAAAAGCAATTAGCCAATCAAATCTTAAAAATTAGCTATTCAAACATTGCAAAATGGCTTGAACCGGATCTTCTGTATTTCCAGAAATAAGCTGTTTATGCATAGTTAAATGTTGCATTACTTGAATTTGAGCGGTTTCAACATTCATTAGTTTTTCTATTTCAGCCGCTAAATTTTCAGGTGTTGCATCTGCCTGAATCAGCTCTTCAATTACTTTTTTACCCGCGATGATATTTGGCAAAGAGTAATAAGGTATTTTCACCAAGAATTTAGCAATTAAATAAGTTAGCCAATGCAGTTTATAGAAAGTAACCATTGGTCTATGCATGAGCATGGCTTCTAATGTCGCCGTTCCAGACGCTAAAGCAATAATGTCACTCGCGTTCATGACCATACGACCAATTTTCGATTCACTATCCGTATTTTCTAAAATATGAATTTTTGCTTTTAACTGCGGTGCTAATTGTTCAACCCCCTGCTCAATCTGCTGTTTGCGCGCATCATTAATTGCCGGAATTAAAAACTGAATATCTGGATATTTTGTATACAAAATATTGGCTGCCCCCAATAGCATAGGAAGAAGTCTTTCTACTTCACCTTTGCGGCTACCAGGCAACAAAGCAATATGCTTTTGATTTTCATCAACACCCAATTCTTGTTTAGCAATTTGAATAGGGTTCTCAAGCGGTAATTGTTTAGCTAATGGATGGCCTACAAATGCCGCTGGAACTTCATATTGTTCATAAAAAACTTTTTCAAAAGGAAATAAGCAAAGTACTAAATCTATACTTTGTTTGATGCCATGTACTCGCCCTTGGCGCCATGCCCAAACTGATGGACTCACATATTGAACTGTTTTTATTGGAAGATTCTTTTCTTTGATACTTTTCGAAAGTCTGAGGTTAAAGTCTGGTGCATCAATACCAATAAAAATATCAACTGGATGCTGAGTCCATTGATTAATTAAGCCTTCACGTACGGCGAATAGTTTTTTTAAGTCTTTTAATACCTCAACAATGCCCATCACAGACAGAGTTTCCATTGGGTAATAACTGTTAAAACCTTCCGCAATCATTTGAGGGCCACCGATTCCCTCAAACTCAGCATCGTTTCCCTGCTCGCGAAAACTACGCATAAGTTTTACGCCGAGCGTATCTCCAGAAACTTCTCCAACTACAATGCCTATTTTAAGTTTTCGGTTTGCCAAGGCGATTTACCCAAGAATTTGAAATAACGCATTCTAGCATAGAGACTTATTAATCTTGAACTTACCTAATCAATCCCAGCTAAACCTAGCCCTAGCACATCACTATCTAAAATTACATTCATACACTATCTTTTAATCTAAATTAACAATGTTATTTGAATTGTAGCTTACATTTACAAACAATAAAATAAATGAGAATTATTTACATTATCTTTAATCTTATGAATATCCCACCTCGACCATTTAAGTTGTCTGTAATCGCCTGCGCGATTTGTTATGCCAACCTCACCTATGCCCAAGATGCACAGGTACAAGCTTTGCAAACGATTCAAGTCAAAGCATCAAATGCAGAGCAGTCTTCTGAACAGACCAAGGCATATAATGTTAAAAACTCAAGTAGTGCAACCAAGCTTAATATTGAGGCTAAGGAAACACCCCAAACCATTAATGTCGTTACTCGTCAGCAAATTGAAGATTTTGGCCTTACCAGTACTCGTGATGTTTTAAGTAATACACCAGGTGTGACAGTAACTGGATTAGAAACAAACCGAACAACTTATACTGCTCGTGGTTTTGATATTTCAAATATTTTGGTTGACGGAATCGGTATCCCTCAAGTTGATAGCTATAATTATAATAATAGTGATGCAGATAGCTATTTCTATGATCGCATTGAAATTGTAAAAGGTGCTGATGCTCTAACAAATGCTCTAGGTGATCCTGGGGCTACAATTAACTATATCCGTAAACGCCCTACTAAAGAATTTCAAGCAAATGCTGGGGTGAGCTATGGTTCATGGGATACGCAGCGCTATGAAGCTGATATCTCAGGTTCTCTTACACAAGATGGGCGAGTACGAGGACGTCTCGTAGGTTATGAGAAAGTCGGAGATTCTTATCTTGACCGCTATTCAGAAGAAAAAAACGGATTTCAAGGAATTTTAGAAGCTGACGTTACAGACACTACAAATATTTCAGCAGGATATTCAAAAACTCGTCAATACGCTAATGGTTCGCAATGGGGTGCACTACCCTTAGTTAACTCAAAAGGAGAACCATTAAATTATTCACGCAACTATAATTATGCACCATCATGGACATACTACGATTGGGAAATTGATAATTATTTTGCCAATATTGAACAAAATTTATGGGGAGACTGGAAGCTAAGGTTAGGTTATAACCTTAAAAAATCAGAGGTTAAAGATAAAATGCTTTATCTCAATGGTTCTCCTTCTGCTACAGACAATACATCTGGTATTTCACTATTACCAGAAATTTATAATCAAAAATTTAAAGAAACTACAGCAAATGCAGATATTCAAGGTACGTTTAATTTATTAGGGCAGCAACACGAAGCAAATATTGGTTATAACTGGTCAAAGTATAATGCACAAAGTGTTTATTCGTATGGTAGTAGTTTAGGCGTTATTACTACAGACTTACCAAGCTGGACACCTGAAGAACCGACTTGGGGAGACTTTACCTATGCTGACCCAGAAGAAAGAATAATGAAGTCTGTTTACGGTGCCACACGTCTTCATTTAGGTGAGGATCTGAAATTTATCTTAGGTGCTAACTATACTGAAATCGAAACTTTGGATTATAAAAAGAATAAAGTTTCCCCGTATGCGGGTATTACATATAACTTTACTCCTGAATACACAGGTTATATGAGTTATACCTCTATTTTTAGGCCACAAACGGTTATCGATCTTTCTACTAAACAAACCGCTGTACCAGTAGAGGGTGAAAGTTATGAAGTAGGTGTAAAAAGCTCTTGGTTAGATGGTGCTTTAACTGGAAATATCGCTATCTTTAGAACAGACGAAGATAACTTTGCACTAAACCCATTATGGGATCCGCTCTATAATAAATACTCGTCACCAATAGGAACGATTAGATCGCAAGGGGTTGAAGTTGGATTAACTGGAAAATTAACTGATAACTTAGATTTAGTTTTTGGTTTCTCAACATTTAGTCTAAAAAATATGGAATCAGGTGAAAGAGGTAGACCAAATATCCCAACTCAAACACTTAACGTTTTAGCTTCTTATACTGTTCCCCAAATTCCAAAATTGAAAGTTGGTGCAAGCATTAAATGGCAAGATGATATACATGACACCTCTTATTCAACTGTAAAACAAGATGCTTACGCATTGCTTAATGTTATGGCCAGCTATGATTTAAACGAACATGTAATGTTCCAAGTGAATGGCAATAATCTAACAAATGAAAAGTATTTGACAGGTTTATCTGGTGGTCAGGGTTACTATGGTGCCCCAGCCAACTATACAGTTGCTGTAAAGTTTAAATATTAATAGCGTAGCCAATCCCAATTTTGGGGTTGGCTTTCTTTTTATTTTTTTATGTGTCAGTAAATATGTCCAAAACTTTAAATCTTCCCATGTTATATCGCATAAAAGTTTTCTATCGATTCTTAGTTGTTTTCGGTATGGGTTATGCCTGTATGGTGTACTTAAGTCTTGGACTAACTGAAATTTTCCATTTGAACTTAGACAAACCAGAAGCTATCTATTTGGCGGCCTTTATTTCTATTTTGTTTTATGTATTTTTCGTGATTGTTGGTTTCTGCATCCAATCATTATTGCGACTGACCATTTTATCAATCGCATTATTTGCCCTTTTCTTTATTGTGACACGGACGGTAGGTTATGCATAAAGGTATACGTCAATCTATGGCATGGCTCCACTCGTGGACTGGTTTAATTTTTGGATGGCTCGTATTTGCTATTTTTTTAATGGGAAGTTTGTCTTATTACCGCCATGAAATTAATTTGTGGATGCAACCACCCCTTGCACAATTTGAAATAAAACAAGATGTGGCAATTAAAACAGCATATCAATACTTACAAAAACATGCTTCAGATGCTAAATCTTGGTATTTAACTGTTGCTACACCTGAAAGTCCGGTAAATACGATGTATTGGGAAAAACCAGATGGTAGTTATGGGAATGCAACCCTCGATGCAAACACTGGTCAAGAATTAAAACTTTCTGCGACTGAAGGAGGTGACTTTTTCTACCGTTTCCATTATCAACTTTTTGGTGTCCCGATATTAATTGGGCGGTTGGTCGTATCTTTAGCAGCTTTTATTATGTTGATTGCCTTAATCTCAGGCATTATTACTCATAAAAAAATCTTCACCGATTTTTTTACCTTGCGTACCTTTAAATCGCAGCGCTCATGGTTAGATTTTCATAATATTTCATCTGTTATTGCACTGCCCTTCTTTTTAACAGTTACTTTTACTGGCTTGGCTATTTTCTTCTATTTATATTTACCTTGGGGAATGCAAAAACTCTATCCAGAGAATCCATATCAATATTTCAATGATATTCGTACAAAAACGGTCACAGAAAGTACAACACCGCATCCTGCACAGAATTTACCAGTTGAAAAGCTATTAGCTCAACTTAAACAGCGTTGGGGAAATCAAACTTTAGCAATTATGAGTGTTAAAAATCCAAATACGAATCAGGCTCAAATTACGTTTATTCAGCAAGAAGACCATTCTATTACCCGTAATCAAGCACAAATCACATTAGATGCTACAAATGCTAAAGTCTTGGGTGATACACGTAATCATAGTCCTATTGCCACACTTTATGCGGGAGTATATGGCCTCCATATGGCAACTTTTGCTCAGCCTCTACTTCGCTTAGGATTGTTTTTCTCTGGCATTTTAGGGTGTGTAATGATTGCCTCTGGCTTGTTGCTTTGGAGTCTTAAACGCCAACTTCAAAGTAAAAATAGTCAGTTTCATTTCGGGTACTATTTAGTTGACCGTTTAAATGTTGCTACCTTTGTAGGTTTGCCTTGTGCAACTCTTGCTTATTTGTATGCGAATCGATTGTTTACTGTCACGGCCACCACTGTTAATTATGAAATTTATAGTTTCTTCTTCGTGTGGCTCATGAGCTTTATTATTGCGCTCATCACTAAAAAACAATATTTATGGCAAACTCAGTTAGGTATTTTTATTCTGCTTAGTATTGCACTCCCTATCTTGAATATAAGTTATTTACTGAAAAATAATTATATTCAAAACTTTAGTAGTTATTGGGATTTTGCATGTATAGATATATTTTTCTGGTTATTTGCAGCTCTAGCCTTTTTTATATTTCTTAAAATTAAGCCTATTCAAAATAAAGCTTCAGATAAAATTCAAAAAAAGCTGAGTAAGTTAAATATTGAGGTGAATTCATGATGTTCTTTGTGTTTATCCTGACTTTACTAGGCATGTATTTACTATTCATATCGACTGAAAAATATCGCTCACCGAAATCAACTGGTCATTTCAAACCTTTAGCTCAAAAATATTATTCATTGTTGAGGATATTGGCCTTTTTACTATTTGCGTTGAGCGGGTTTATTCTCATCAAAAAATATGGTTTTTCAATTGGTTTTGTCAGCTGGTGGATCTTTGCAACACCCTTAACCTTTTTGCTGATACTTTGGCTTAATCCGCTCAAGCCATCAAAAACTTCCTCTAAGTCATCAATTTGAATAAAATTTCCTCAAGCTAAGCATGATTTTGATTGCTTAGCTTTTTTTTGCATAAGTAAATCATTATTCATGACAACTGTTTATCTCTAAAAGGAATAAGATATCTGCGTTTCGTGATAAGTGGCGATAAAGATGTCTGGTGCTTTTGAATTTATCTTGGCAGGTATGTTAGTTGGCTTCTGTGTAGGTATTACAGGAGTTGGTGGTGGATCATTAATGACACCAATTTTAATTGGTCTTTTTAGGATTGAACCGCATATCGCAATTGGTACTGATCTACTTTACGCCGCGATCTCTAAGTTCTGTGGATCGATGGTTCACGCAAAAAAACTTAATATCGTGTGGCCGATTGTTTTATGGCTAGCCGTCGGCAGTATTCCTGCATCTTTTGGTACTGCGTGGGTACTTGAGCATTATTTAAGTCAGTCAACTCATTATAAAGCTGTATTAACCATGGTATTAGGCTTTATGTTGACCTTAACTGGTGTTTCCATCATTTTCCGTACTCGTATTGAAAAGTTCTTTAATAAATTCCGAAATAAAGAGAATACTCAAACTGAAAATGAGCAATTAGCTGTTCAAAATAAGCGCACCTATATTGTGATTATGGGTATTATTTTGGGTGTATTCGTAACACTATCATCAGTCGGCGCTGGTGCCTTTGGAATTATGGCACTTGTAATCATGTTCCCTAACTTACCAATGATTCGTATTATTGGTTCCGATGTCGTACACGCTGTACTCTTAACCCTAGTCGCAGGTCTTGGGCATATGAGTGCCGGTAATGTCGACTTTGTGCTGCTTATGTGGTTATTAGTAGGTTCAATTCCGGCAATTATTATTGGCACATTAATTAGCTCACGTATGCCGGAACGTTTAATTCGTAAAATTTTGGGTATTACACTATTTGCTCTTGGTGTTAACTTTATGGTCCACCCAGTCAAAGCCAAACCAAAAGCAGCTGTGGTACAACAACAAGCAGTAGTTGCTGAAAAAACAGGCAACTCGACCGAAAGATAGTAAAATCAATGGGATTTTTCCAAACTGAATTGCCATGAGATGTAGTATTTTCATAATTATTTCATGGTATATTCAGTACACAAAACAACCTTTAGTATGATCGAACCAGTGACAGCAATGACTACACATTCAAATTCCGTTTCCAAGCCAGATATCGACGACGTTAACATTAAAAGCATCCAAACTCTTGTAACACCAGCTGAGCTTAAATCAGAACTTCCGTTATCTGATGTTGCTTCACAAACTGTTCTAAAAGGCCGCGAAACTATTCGTAATATTTTAGATGGTTCAGATAAACGTTTATTTGTCGTTATTGGTCCTTGCTCTATTCATGATCCAAAAGCTGCTCACGAATATGCTGATCGCCTAAAAGCGCTAAGCGAAAAGGTTAAAGATACTTTATATCTGGTTATGCGTGTTTATTTTGAAAAACCACGTACCACAATTGGCTGGAAAGGCTTAATTAATGATCCGGATATGAATGACTCATTTAACATCGAAAAAGGTTTACGTATTGGCCGTAAACTTTTGCTTGAGTTAAATGAAAAAGGTTTACCTTGTGCAACTGAAGCACTTGACCCTAACTCTCCACAGTACTATCAAGACTTAATTTCTTGGTCTGCGATTGGTGCACGTACAACCGAAAGCCAAACTCACCGCGAAATGTCTTCTGGTCTATCATCACCAGTAGGTTTTAAAAATGGTACAGACGGCGGTTTAACTGTTGCAACCAATGCCATGCAGTCTGTTAAATATGGCCATAGTTTCTTAGGCTTAAATGAAGATGGTCAGGTTTCAATCATTAATACAAAAGGTAACCCTTATGCACACGTGGTATTACGTGGCGGTAATGGTAAACCAAACTACGATGCTGGCTCTGTTGCAGAAGCAGAAAACGCTTTAGCGAAAGCAAAAGTGAGCAACAAAATTATGATTGATGCAAGCCACGCTAACTCGAATAAAGACCCTTACTTACAGCCGCTTGTTCTTAAAAACATTACTGAACAGATTTTAGACGGCAATAAGTCAATTGTAGGTATTATGGTTGAAAGCCATCTAAAAGGCGGCCGCCAAGATATTCCTGACAATCTTTGTGACCTTGAATATGGTAAATCAGTAACTGATGGTTGTATTGACTGGGAAACTACTGAAAAGACATTGCTTGAAATGCATGAAGCTTTAAAAGAAGTTTTACCAAACCGCTAATTCATCTTTTTGAGATTGAAAATTAAGCCCTCATTTTTTGAGGGCTTTTTTTATTTTATTGAGGTGGAATTTAACATCAAACTAAATAAAAATAACTTACGACAAAAGTAAACATCAGTACAGTTTCTCCTATTTCAATCGCTGCACCGACGGTATCCCCTGTAATACCGCCAATCCTTTTTATAAACACATGTCTTAAATAAACAAGACTGATTAAAAAACTAATGATGGCAATAAGCCCTTGCCACTCCCAATACAAAGGTAACAACAGAACGAACCCAGTTATTATCCATGAAGCAGTTTTGGGTAAATGGTCTGTCAAAGAACGGCCTAAGCCTCTTTCGCGGACATATGGTGTAGTTAAAAACAAAATAGATGGCACCACACGCCCAAGGATAGGAATGCATATTAAAAATAAAGATTGATGCTGTTCAATCAACACATAAACTAGTGCAAATTTGAGCAAACATATGATAACTAAGCTGAGGACTCCAATTGGACCACAACTTGGATCCTTCATGATTTGTAAAGTATGTAGTTTATCTCCAAAACCACCTACCCACGCATCGGCAGTATCTGCTAGCCCATCTAAATGCAATCCACCCGTTAGCCAGATCCATAAAGCGAGTACGATTGCCGCAAGTAAAAGAGCGGGTAATTTAACAAAAATACAGGTAACAAGAAAAAGTATGCCCCCAATAATCAGACCGACTAGAGGATAAAACAGAATAGCTCGACTATTTTGTTGCGCCGTTGGTATTGTTTTTAGCTCAATAGGCAGAACAGTTAAAAATTGCAATGCTATCCAAAAAGGTGTCATATCCAAGTCTCTAACTGGTCTATATTTAAAAACAAATTGAATTATGAAGAAATAAAAATGGGAATAGCAATCCCTATTCCCATTAAAGACTTCAAAAACTGAAAATCTATTGCATTTGATAGCACTGTTTCAATTTCATGTAGTCATAGTAAAAACTGGTTGGTGTATAACGTGCATAATTACATGTAGGTTTAAATAAAGTTTCTTTTTCGTTATAAAGCATTTTTACCAAAGTATTGCCTTGGCTATTTTGGTAAATATCCCACTGTACATTTGCCGCCATAGGTGAAACTACTTCACCACGCCATGCACTTGTCGAGTAATTATAAGTCTGGCGTAGTGGTAACGGCTGCATCATATTATGCAAATCTAGGCTGGTTGCTAAAGGAATAATAATTTCAGCATGGGCAAAACGTAAAACTGCTTTATAAGGCTGGGCTTTATTCACCACAGCATCAACTTGTTGGAACAGATCCTGTTTAAGTCCTTGGGCGATTTCACTGGTGACTTGATTTGATTCTGTAAAGCTTGGACCTTTTTCGTAGAAATCATTGGCATCATTAAATTCAGCATAAAATTTTGCGGCTTCCAAAGGCATATATTTATCAAAATCAATACCTTTTAACTCATCTTTCATACCACCAGAAATTGAATAGAGTTCATAAATATAAGCCGCTGCATCAACTGCGCTGGCAATTGTATTTTTCCCCTTACCTTTTTCTGTAATTTGCTCACCTTTCGGCGAAGTTACTGTAAATGATCCGGTATTGCTAAAGCTATAACCAGTGGTACCGAGCTTTTTAATGAAGTCAGCTTTAAAAATTGGGCTGAGTACCAGTTGGGCAGTTTTTTCAGCCTGAGTATTTTTTGTTAACTCATCTAACTTTTGAGCTAAATCTTTATTATTTTCTTCAAAATCTTGATAAGCCTGGCTTGCATCATAAATTTTTTGTTGGCTATCACTCAGTGGTTGAGCTAAGTCTTCGTCTGCATTCAAACTATGAAAATAAAGTTTAAAACGATCAACGCCACCATCTTCAACACTTGGCACGCTTTCACTCGATAAATTGGTATAAGACAATGGAACAATTTTATCTTTCAGTTGGGGTTGTTTTTTAATGAGTTCAGCAGTGAAAAATTTAGCACTATCTACCGCACGGTCTACTCCAGAACTTTGTACCAATATAGACGCCTGCGCATTTAAAAGAGTTGGTAAGCGCTGTAATAATCGATCAGCAATACCGCGGTGTTCTAAAATACCAGTCATGGTTTCATTTCCATAACCGTACTGACGGATCCCTTCAACACCATAACCTAACAAAATATTCGCTTTCATCATTGCTTCTAAATCAGCACCTAATTGCTCACCTAGTGCCGTTAAGGCATTTTCAGCTTTCGCCTGTTTCCATAAATTATAAAGTGCTAAATCATATTTCAGACTTGATAAACCTCTCGAACCGTGACGTGCCACTAACTCTGTAAAAACTGGCTGGAACCCAGTCGGCGCTTGTTCATAGCTTTTTAAGTTTTGTTGAGGTTGGTAAGGCGTTTTCGTTTGATAATATTTTGATGGGTTTGTAGATGGTGCAGTTTGAGCTTCTTGATCATCATTGTTATTACAAGCCGCGAGTAATAATGATGCTGCAAGCACAGTTGTTTTAAATAAAATATTCATAAGCCAGATGTATGGTTAATAAGAAATGCCAATAGCTTAGATACTAGCAATGACAGTTCTATTACACAGGCTAAAATAACATTTTAAAAATAATAACTTACAAGTGTATAAAAATATAAAACTACTATCTTAACTTAAAAGTTACTTGACCATCTGTTTCAGAAAATTCGAGTGAATATAATTTTCCAAGCTCTGCTGGCATTTTAAGTAAGTCATCTAGAGGCTGTTGTCTGGCTAAACAAGCCAATAGCTTAATCACACCGCCATGAGTAACAACTAAAGCATGCTGTAAGTTTTGCTTTTGCATATACCCCAGCAAATCCTGAAAACCTTTAAGAACCCTTGTTTGAAACTGGTTTAATGTTTCTGCGCGAGGTGGACAATATTGACTTGGTTTTTGCCAAAAGTTTGCCAGTAATTCGGGTGAATTTTCATAAATTTGCTGAGTTGAGACGCCTTCCCATTCACCAAAATACATTTCTTTTAAGTCATGATTTACAAGTAAAGGGAGTTCTGCTGTTTTGGCCAGTTGCTCGGCAAAACAAGCACAACGTTTTAATGAAGAACTTACAATGACATCCCATGTCTGGTTTGTGACTTGCTCAATAGTTGACTGCATTTGCTGCCAACCTTTTGCCGTTAACTCATCATCTAAATGGCCACGTAAAGTATGGCTATACTGGCTTTCGCCATGTCTAAGCAAATCAATCCTAAATTTAGCCAATTTTATTTCCGCTTACAGCCGCTTGAGTGAAGGTAGCCATTTGGTTATGTAAAGCGCAAGCCATTTTAACCAATGCCAAAGCAGCGCCAGCACCACTACCTTCACCTAAACGCAAATTCATTTTTAAAATTGGGTCAGCATTGAGTTCTTGTAAAATACGGCGGTGTCCATATTCAGCCGATTGATGACCAAAAAGCATCCAGTCACGCACTTGAAGATTCATCCGCACAGCACATAAAGCGGCTACAGAACTAATAAAACCGTCTACAATCACAGGTAAACCCACCTGCGCACAGCGAATGTAAGCACCGACAATTGCCGCAATTTCCAAACCACCTACAGCACATAGTGTTTTGAAGACATCACCAATGACATGTTTATGATGAAGTTCAATTGCTTTTTCAATTACTTCAATTTTATGTCTTAACTGATCAGCACCAATTCCTGTACCTACTCCAGTCAATTGCTCGGCAGTATCATTTAATAAAAGGCATGCTAAAGCAGAGGCAGAACAGGTATTTCCAATCCCCATTTCACCCGCAATATAAATATCTGCTCCATTCGCTTTAGCAGTATCTACACTTTTTTTCCCTAACTCTAAGGCAGCACGACACTCGTCAGCATTCATTGCAGCTTGTTTAGCAAAATTTGCTGTGCCGGCACGAATACACTGACGTTCAACACCTGCATATTCGTATGCTTCGCCTGCTGTACCGCAGTCAATCACTTGCAAATGAGCTTGATGATATTTAGCAATGACACTAATTGCCGCACCGCCAGTTGTGAAGTTTTGCAACATTTGACGAGTAACAGCTTGAGGATATGCAGAGATATTTTCTTCAACTACGCCATGATCACCAGCAAAAATTGCGATCCATGGGTGGCTAACTTGTGGGTGAGCATTTGACTGTAAACTGGCAAGTGTGATTGCAATTTGCTCTAGATCGCCTAAGGCACCTGTAGGTTTGGTAAGTTGGAGTTGATGTTGCTCAGCTTGTTGTTTTGTATCTAAATTAGGTTGCTGCACAGATTGTAACCACCAGTTCATTTTTATTTCTCACCTTTTAAAATCATTGGAAAACCAGCCACACAAAACACAACCTTATTTGCAATTTGCCCTAGAGCTTGATGTAGTCTGCCTGCTTCATCGACAAAACGGCGGCTAATTTCACCAAGTGGCACAACGCCTAACCCCGTTTCATTACTTACTAAAATAATTTCTGACTCGAGTGTGGGTAAAACTTTTAACAGCTGCTCACACTCAAATTGTTGAATGTTTTGATCTTCTAAAAGTAACAAATTGGTTAGCCAAAGTGTTAAACAATCCACCAGAATAATTTGGTTAGGTCGATCAATTTCTTGCAGAGTTTTTGCTAAAAATAATGGTTCTTCAACCAAAGACCAGTGAGCAGGACGCTGATTTTGATGATGGACGATTCGGCTTTGCATTTCTGGATCAAGCGCTTGCGCCGTAGCCACATAAGTGACAGCTAATTGCATAGATATGGCCGTTTGTTCAGCCAATCGGCTTTTGCCAGAACGGGCACCACCTAAAATCAATTGCAACATGAATCACCTAAAAACAAATGCTGATACGGATACAGCTGACCTTGTAAAATTTGAGCTTGATAATAGCCAAAGCTTAAATGCTCAACTTTAAGATCAAATTCAGCCTGTGTGTATTGTACAGGTAATTGAGAAATTTTTTGTAAAATCAAATTACTACTATAGTCTTTCTTATACAAACCCAATGTAATGTGCGGGCAATAATCTAAAGCGGCAATTTCATTAGAAACTGTGCCTAATTTTTGCCGTATGTGAGATAAGATCTTTTCGGTGTCTTGGACTTCTACAAATAAAGCACTACTAAAACTATCAACTGATCCAATTTTTAATTGAAATGGTGCAATATCTTCTTTTCTTAAAATTTCCCTTTGCTGCACAAAGTCACTAAAACAAAAGTCATCACCATGAACTTTATTTTCATGGGTCAAGAATCCACATATAAACAGCGTGACATGATATTGACGGTGATTAGGTTCTACTAGAAATTCTGAAAAATACGCACGCAATTGATCTAGATAATGAACTAATTTCTGATCATTAATTTCTAGATACCACAATGTGTAATTTTGACGCCCAAGGTGCCATTCGGGATAATCCCGTATAGGTGTTGGCACCATGAGTGTGGAGGGTTTTAACAGCACAGTTTTAATTCAAAATCATTCAAGTTTTGTATTAAAACATGTTTGCCTTTCAATTGTTGAGGTTAATTCAATAAGCAAGCTCAAACATATTGAGTTGATGTAGTTTTGGTATTGTTCAGCTTAATGTCCAAAGGTTGTTTACCTTGTTCAGAAAACAAATATTGGATAAGTTGAACCAATTCAGCTTCAAACTGTCTTCTTTGAGCTGTACTCAAGTCTAGGTTCTGAATTTGTTGCTGCAGATGTTCAACAGCTTTAGTCTCTTCAATTTCTAAAAATTGAATCGCATAGGCATAACCTAAAGCAGCACCTTTTAATAAGTTCTTATAAGGCAAATCATGACGAATATTCACAGCAATTGATGCCATGACACGTTCATTATGATTGAGTTTGCGTAGTGGATCTCTAGCTACGCGTTGACAAGGATCTTTAAATGCATATTCACATGAGTCTAGAAAACTTTGTGACATTCGATCCAAATCTTTTGCATAGTTAGGTAATACAATAGCAAGTCCCTGCTTCACTTCTGCAATTAAGTTCTCTGCAAATGCTTTAACTAAATGATCACCCATGGCAACACCAATAGATTCATAACCCATTAAAGATGCATACCAAGCAAGCATCGCATGTACACCATTCCATAAACGATTTTTAATGAGTTGAATGTCAGTAATTTGGTCAACCAATACCACCTGACGCAACTTTTCAAGTAAAGGACTGCCTTTCTCTACATAGATTGGCATATCAGTTTCACTATGGAACAAGATTAAATCCATGCTTTGTAAGATATGTCCCGGCTGGAAATTACGGCGCATGTTATCAACATAGATAGAAGCCTGATTTAGTTGATCTGGAGTTAGTTTATTACAGTCTTCAATTTCAATTTGGTCTTCTTGCTCCACATCTTCTAAATGCTGTTCAAGAAAATTATGCTTAATACGAAGTTGACGATATAAATTCTGATTAGAAAGTTTTGAAACCATGCGATTAACTACGGTGTCGCAAAAGTAATGCTCTTTTAAAATATGCTCGGTTACATCTTCATCGTTGGTTAACTCTAATAGAGCTTCTTTAAGATGCTTCATAACCAAATATTTCGCACCAACCTTATTTAAAATAATTAGAAAGGTTAAAGGTTCTATACATGTTTCAAGTTGCGAATTAAAACGCGCATATAACCCTTTTGCAATTATCTTTGATTCAGATTTGATCGCTTGCTCAGGCAAACATAATGCAATCAAACTTGAATGAGTATACATCTCTAACATTTGTTGTTCATTGTCAGAATCAACAATGGTCATATTCTCAATACGTTCATCATAAGAAAATTGCCCATAGCGAATACTATAGGTTCCAAACGCATTTACAGCTTCGCGGAAAAGACTATTTCGTGTTGACGCAATTATACGTTTTGGTTTCGTATATCCATCCCAATGCGACAAGATCTGCGCTATATAACCACCGCCAATAGCACCGAAACCATGTATTCCAACAGTAAGCTGATTCAGACTTTGCGGAAAAGGTTCCTGTATCTCTGGCATATCCATAACGGAAATAAATTGGTCAAGGTCGGTTAAAAAGTCATACATCTGGTCATAATAAAAATGCGCTTTTTCCAGCATTTCATCATTTGGTTCTTTAATATCTTTTAATAAAATCGTTAAACCTTTCGATGTATGTGCTGAAGTTAAACCATTTTCCGAATCTTCAAACATAAGACACTGGTTAGCGTCTAAATGAAGTTGACTAGCCGCTTTTAAAAAGATTTCTGGATGTGGCTTCCCTTGTTCTACTTCATCCCCACAAGTAATGACATCAAAAAATTTATAAACATTTGCATTAATTAAATATTCTTCGGCAATTGCTCTGCGGCTTGAAGTAGCCACAGCCATTCTTAAACCAGATTTTCTTAAACGCTCTAGAACTTGAACCAAACCTTTTTTAATAGGCACGCCGTGTTTTCGAATATGTTCTAGTTCCATCTCATCGGCACGTTTTCGAATTTCCTTATATGGAACATCTACTCCGTATAAACGTTGTGCAAGCTTTTCCGCTGTAGTCGCACTTAACCCCAAACATTGCATTAAATATTCGTGTGAAAACTCCTGCCCAATGAGTTCTTGAGATGCCTGTTGCAATGTTTGAAACCGCAACCGTTCAGTATCAAACATTGTCCCATCCATATCGAAGATAGCTCCATGAACAGGTTTTCCATGAAAAATAAGCACGTTTTTACCTCTTTTTTGATCATGTTTTATTCAGGGTATACAAAAAATTGCTAAAAAAGGTAGGATGATAATAAATGAAACATTAGTGGTTATTTTTTAATCAAAAATATAAGCAATCTGTTACTGAGAAGAGTTAAACACTCAAAAAGGTTGAACAATATAGATAATTGTGAAACTGAGTTTAAACACAAAAGTAGCAAGCCTTCCTCGCTTACTACTTTTGCTTCTTCTTTTTATGCGCTGATCATGTTTATTTTTCTTAGGTCCATTTACTGCTAAATAAACCTGCATTGTTTTATTATGTCTTGCAGGTCTACCTATACCAGAAACTTCTATAATTCTTGTTATTTTCTGGTAGAACCAAACAATACTTAATAATGATAATCATTTTCATTTAAGATGTCAACTTAATAATACCCTACTTTTAATTAATCAAGTACGTCTACAAATTGCGCCGTTAATATTTGTGCTAAATCTTTAGGATTTACACCAATATCTAACCCTCTCTTACCACCACTTACATAAATTTTGCTGAGCTCTTGTGCAGAGGCATCAATTACTGTCTTCAAACGTTTCTTTTGGCCTAAAGGACTAATTCCGCCCACTAAGTACCCTGTTAAACGTTCGGCATCTTTAGGATTTGCCATCTGTAGTTTTTTACACCCCACTGCCGTAGCTACTTTTTTTAAATTGAGTTGATGGTTAACTGGTATAACCGCAACAAAATAATTTTTCTCATCGGTAACCAGAAGTGTTTTAAACACCTCATTTACATTAAGGTTTAATTTTTCAGCAGCTTCTAAGCCAAAACTTTTAGCATTTGCGTCATGTTCATATTCATGGATAGAAAATTCGATTTTGTTACTTTTTAACAGTCTACATGCAGGAGTCATAGGAGTTTAAATTTTAATGAAATGATATTGATTATATTTATTTTAAGAAAAGTTTAAAATTTGCTTAGGCTATTTACATCATTTACATGAAAAATCAAACCTACACCGAACAAAAAACAATCTAAACTTGATATTGAGTAGATGACTCCAATATATTTAGTTGAGATTTAAAGTCTGAACTGGCGAATTTATGAGTTACAAACACAATAATCTGATGGCAATGCGTCACCGTTTTTGGGATGAGTCTTCAGATCATGTATTAAATGAAAAGCAATTTTTACAGCAGACCTTAATCGAACAAGGCATTTTTAATAATGCGACTTTTGATGATGTTAAGTACTTTTTCTATACACTGCCTAGCATCGTTATTGTAAAGGCTCATGCGCTTGGTTTTATGCATGATTCCGTCAAGCAAATGGTTATTCAACATATTCAAGCTAATCGTATGCATTTAATGCAAAAGGCTGAATTGAAAATTCAGTTTAAAATGTAATTTTACGGTTAGCATCTGATACGACGTTTTATAGTGGTTTATTTTTCTGAGTGGTGGATATTTTAATTTTCTCTCTAACGCTTAGGCTATTTTTAGAAAATTAAAATCTAAAATGAGACTTTCAACTCACCATTCAGTCTGAGGGAACTATTTTAATACGTTCAAAACATGTAATATTCGTTACAATTTTAGATCACCAGCGTTTGGCTGCATGATGCGCATAGGATTCTATTTTCATGTCAAATCAGAACGATAAGCTTAAGAGTTTAAAAACTTCTTCCATGGATCGACGCTTATCAATCGCGAAAGCTTCTTTACTGGCAGGAACACGTTGGGCTACTGCAAGTGCCTCTTCCCTCTTTTCTAGTGAAGAAGAAAAAGAGAAGAAGCGTAAAAAGGCAATGAGCGAGCAAGCTAATTATCTTGTTTCTGAAATTGGCAAACTAAAAGGTTCTATTGTCAAGATTGGCCAAATGATGGCGCTTTATGGTGAACATTTTTTACCTGAAGAAATTACTCAAGCTTTAAATACCTTAAATAACCAAACTGTTGCTTTAGACTGGCCAGCAATTAAACCTCATTTACAAGAACAATTAGGTTCTAAGTTAAATGATCTAACAATTGATCATGAGCCTATTGGTACGGCCTCTCTGGCACAAGTTCATCGCGCAACACGTAAGTCAGACGGTTTAGAGTTAGTTTTAAAAATTCAATACCCTGGTGTTGCGAATGCAATTGACTCCGATATGAGCCTGTTTAAAAACATGCTTAAGCTTACACGTATGGTTCCTCAAACTCGTGAGTTTGATCAGTGGTTCGATGAAGTACGTGAAATGATGCATCGTGAAGTCAATTATCACGTAGAGGCAGCCACAACACGTCGCTTTGCTGAGCGTTTAAAAGATGATGAGCGCTATATCGTCCCTACAATTGTAGATGAATACTGTACCGATCAAGTCTTATGTATGACCTTTGAACGTGGCGTACCTATCAATAGTCCAGTCATGCTTTCCCTTCCTCAAGAACGCCGCAATCAGCTCGGTGAAGCTTCACTAGAGATTGCAGTTCGTGAGATTTTTGA
Organism: Acinetobacter sp. OYA S30; assembly: GCF_033599315.1. Lineage (NCBI taxonomy): Bacteria > Pseudomonadati > Pseudomonadota > Gammaproteobacteria > Moraxellales > Moraxellaceae > Acinetobacter > Acinetobacter sp. OYA S30. The sequence goes on along the minus strand of NZ_JAWVAV010000008.1, from coordinate 16,601 downwards.
ATGGGGCGAAATGCAAACTGACCCTAACTTTGGTAACTACCTTGTTCGTTTAGGTAATGGCCAAGATATTCAGGATAAAATTGTACTATTAGACTTTGGTGCGATCCGTCAGTTCAATGAACATTTACTCTCAGTTGCGCGTAATCTAATACAAGCGGGTTATCAGCATGATAAACATGCGATGGTCCAAGCAATGACTGGATATGAGTTTTTCGATGCAATGCCTGAAAGTATTAAACCAGGCATGGCCGATGTATTTTTACTTGCGACAGAAGCATTCAGTACCCCTGCAAATAATCCAGATATGCCAGCAGGCCTGATGGATGAACATGAACGTTATGACTGGAAAAAAAGCCAGTTACATAGTCGTGTTATGCAGCAAGCAAGCAAATCAATGGCGTCTCGATATTTCTCGGTTCCTCCAAAAGAATTTATGTTTATTAGCCGTAAGTTTATTGGCGCATATACATTTATGACTGTTATTGATGCCAAAACAAATGTACGACGTATGATTCGTAACTTTGCTTAATATTATTAAGACTAGAATGATTCCGTGTCATTCTAGTCAATCCAAACAAAATAGTTCTTTTTAAAAACTTATTTTATTTTATAAAATCAAAAATATAGAATAAAACCTTTTTTGCTTTTACCATTTATCTACTCATTTTTTGAATGTCAGCAACGACATAGTTTTTTCTTATACAGCGTGTCAGCATAAAACAATAACAATGTGTTAGGACACCATAATCATGACAAATATGATCAATAAAGCCCAAGGGTTGGGTTTATCGCTGATCACAAAACTAGCTGGAAGCGATGTACTTGATCAACTCAAACTACGTAAATTTCTTGAAAGGTCTCTTTACCAAGGTTCAAAAGCTGGTTTTAGAGCATTAAGTCAGACTCAGAAAGCATTTAAACCTAAGCAAATTCCCCAACAACGTCTGCCTCAACAGAAGAAAAACCTATTTGATTTAAGCCTAACTGAAGAACAACAGATGACTTCAGAGGCAATGTCTCAATTTGCTCAAGAAGTTTTATTGGGATTAGCTCATGATGCTGATCAGACAGCTCAATTTCCAGAAAGCCTTTGGCAATATGTAGAAGATTTAGGATTAAACTATTACGCTCTTCCAGAAGCACTAGGTGGTGTCGCCGCTGAACAAAATATTGTAAGTAACTTATTGATTGCTGAGAAACTAGCTGAAGGTGATTTTAGTCTTACAGCAGGGCTCTTAAGTACGTTTAGTGTTATTAATGCCATTACACGGTGGGGCTCTACTGAAGTTCAGTCAATGTATCTGCCTTGCTTTGCTGAAGACTCAGACATTACCGCAACATTTGCAGTACAAGAAGCAACTCCAGCATTCAACCCTTATGTTTTAAAAACAAAAGCCTCTCTTGAAAATGATCAATATTTTATAGATGGTGAAAAAACCTTAGTCATTTTAGGTGATCTGGCTGATGTGTTCTTAGTGAGTGCTGACTTTAATGGCAAACCAGATGTATTTGTAGTGCAAGTGGGTGACACTATTTCCATTAAGAACACTCCAGCAATGGGTCTCAAAGCAACAGAGACAGCTACTTTAAAATTCAGCCATACACCCGCTCTACGACTAGGTACAACAGATTTTGATTACACCGCCTTTTTAGATTTAGGCAACTTAATGTGGTGTGCAATGGCTGTAGGAACCTGTGAAGCAGTAAAAGCCTACTGTATTAAATATGCCAATGAGCGAACTGCTTTCGGAGAACCAATTTCGCATCGTCAAAGTGTCGCATTCATGATTGCAGATATGGCAATTGAAATTGATGCTATGCGCATGCTAATTCTAAATGCCGCAAGTCTTGCCGAAGCAGGTAAACCTTTCCATCGTGAAGCATATTTAGCTCGTCTTCTTTGCGCAGAAAAATCCATGAAAATAGGAACAGATGGCGTACAAATTTTAGGTGGTCATGGGTTTACAAAAGAACACCCTGTTGAACGTTGGTATCGTGATTTACGCGCAACCGCAATTTTACATTCTGGCCTACATGCTTAAGATCAATCAGAGGATATTTTCATGAATTTACAAAATCCAAAAAAATTCAAAATGATGATTGATCAGGCACATGATGTGGCGATCAATGTATTACGCCCTATTTCCCGTAAATACGATAAAGCAGAACATGCTTATCCGAAAGAACTGGATATGCTTGCTTCACTCATTGATGGCATGAATGAAGGTGGTGAAGGAATTAATGCAGGTGCTGCCGGTGCAGGAAAACGTGGTGAAACTGATAATGAAGGAGTCCGTAATGGAACCAACATGTCAACAGCGTTAGGCATCATTGAAATGTGTTATGGCGATACTGGACTATTACTGAGCATGCCACGTCAAGGTTTAGGAAACTCTGCAATTGCCGCGGTCGCAAATGATGAGCAACTAGAACGTTTTAAAGGTACTTGGGCAGCTATGGCGATTACTGAACCAGGCTGTGGTTCTGACTCTGCTGCGATCCGTACTACGGCAACTAAAGATGGCAATGACTATATTTTAAATGGTGAAAAGATTTTCGTAACTTCTGGTGAACGTGCGGACTCGGTAGTTGTATGGGCTACACTTGACCGAAAACTTGGACGTGCAGCAATCAAGTCATTCGTAGTGCCTAAGGGTACACCCGGAATGAAGGTTGAACGACTTGAACATAAGTTAGGTATCAAAGCTTCTGATACAGCCGTTATTAGTTTTACTGACTGTCGTGTTCCGGCTGAAAACTTGCTCGGTAACCCTGAAATTGATGTTGCAAAAGGTTTTGCCGGTGTAATGGAAACCTTTGATAATACACGTCCATTAGTCGCAGCAATGGCAATTGGCTGTGCCAAGGCTTCTTTAGAGCGTATTAAAGAAATTTTTAAAGACCAGTTAGACCCTAATTACTCGACTCCATATTTGCAAACTTCCAACCTTGCTGCACAAATTTACCGAATGGAAGCCGAATGGGAAGCTGCACGGTTACTTATGCTGAAAGCCACCTGGATGGCAGACAACAAAAAACCAAACTCAAAAGAAGCTTCCATCGCTAAAGCAAAAGCAGGTCGTGTAGGCAATGAAATCACTTTGAAGTGTGTCGAGTTAGCAGCAAGTGTTGGCTATAACGAAGATGAACTACTTGAGAAGTGGGCACGTGATTCAAAAATTCTTGATATTTTTGAAGGTACTCAACAAATCCAGCAACTTATTATTGCTCGACGTGAGCTTGGAAAATCTTCAAGTGAACTAAAATAGAAATATTGCGAGGGAGTTTTTTAACTTCCTTGCTTTTTAGCACCATGATTTATCGGCAAAAATAAAACCCTCTAATCACATGATTAGAGGGTTCGGTATTTCAGGAATATATTTTTTAATTATTCAGCCTGTGTAGCTTCTAAGGACTTATCGACTACACCAAATTTTTTGAAGATTTTTGCACGACGTTTTGGTGAAATATTTGCTTTATTTAAATCCCCTTTGTAGTGATCAAATACACGCTTATCCATCATTTTAAACCACCATGAAGGAATCATGGCTGGTAGCAGCATACTTGCATAGCCACTTGGCAACTCTGGTGCTTCATCAAAATGACGTAACGCTTGGAATGGACGAGTTGGATAAGCATGATGATCTGAGTGACGCTGTAACTGATATAAGAATAAGTTGGTCACTACATTGTTATTATTCCAGCTATGCTCTGGCATTGTACGTTCATATTGACCATTTTCTTTTTTCTGACGCAATAAGCCATAATGTTCAATATAGTTAATAATTTCGAATAGACTAATCCCGTAAAATGCTTGTGTTGCTAAATAAGGAATCGTACCTTTACCAAAAATTCCTACCATAGAAGCATGGAAAGCAGCACTCATACCCCAGCCTTGCAGCAATTCATTATCGAGTGACCAAAACTCTTTACCTTTACGTTTTAAACGATTTTTCTCAATTTCAATTGCTGATTTAAAAGAACCAACAACTGTACGTGGCCAAAATTCATAGAATGTTTCACCCATACGTGAAGATGCCGGATCTTCAGGAGTAGCTGCACGCTTATGATGGCCATATGGATGCTCAATACGGAAATGGTTGTAACCTGTAGGCACTAAAGCAAGATGAGATAAAATATGGTCTATACGATCATGTTTATGACTTAATTCATGGGCTGTATTAATCGCAATACCATTAATGGCACCCATGGAAATACCAAGCAAAATTTTGTCAATAAATGAAGTATCTTTACGGCTTGTTAAATAACATGCATAAATATTTGCCGCATACTGTAATGGAATAAAACTTTTTACCAAACGCGAATAATATGGATCTTTCTCAAGAAGTTTAATTTCTTCATCGGTTGGATTACGCGCATCTTTACCAATAATTGTATCAATTGCAGGAATCACAACGTGTAATAAAAGTGGGCCACCTAAAGCAAATACTTTCTTTAATGGGCGTGGACCAAAATGGTATCCAGCTAAAATACCTAAACCAATTACAGGTAGAGCCGGACTAATCATCCATAAATAGCGCTTACGATCTATCTCACGCATAGACGCTGGCACTGGCATAAGTTCTTGCTGAACATTTACTGGTGCATTCATAGTCATATTTCCTTTTTCTATATATCTATATAGTTAAAGAAATACTATTTTCTTAACAGTTGTAACCGTCCAAAAAACCTATTTCAAAGTCTTTGGCATTTTCTTCCACTTTTTTGTCCTAAAAACACATGTTGATCTATTCTTATAGCTCACTATAATTTTATTAAAATAATGATTGATCACGTAAACATGGATGCACTAAGTAAATTTTTTGATGATATCCACTTAAATAAGTCTGAATATATTTATATAAAAGCACAAGGTGAATGGGCTTTTAAAACACAAGATCAATCTGCTTTACTGGCTTATATCGTTTTAACGGGTTCTGTATATATCCAATTAAATGTGTCAGAGAAAATAACAGCAAGAGCTGGAGATATTATTTTAATTCCTTCTGGAAAAGCGCATCATGCTACAGACTCAAAAGCTACTGCGAGTAAACTTGTAGATCCAGTCGATATTACCCCATTATTTAATGGACATCGCCACGATCCAATTGAGTTAGGCTCATCAACATCTGAAAATACCCTATTACTCTGCTTGCGCTGTCAAGTCGATACTTATATGGCAGGGCCACTTATTAATGCATTACCCTCTATTATGCATATTCAACATGAGAACCAAGCCACTCCTCCTGAATGGTTGCAAATAGGTCTCTACTTTTTAGCGGTCGAAACACAAAAAATCCAACCAGGTCATGACAAAATTATTGATCACTTAGTCAGTATTCTTTTAATTGAATGTATTCGTGATCATATTCAACAAATGTCAGATCAACAAAATTGGTTAGGTGCCCTCACACATCCTGAATTAAGTAATGCTTTATCCGCAATTCATAGTCAACCTGAAATAAGCTGGACTGTTGAATCATTAGCTGAACAATGCTGCATGTCACGATCTAAGTTTGCCAATCTTTTTAATAGTATTATTGGTGAACCACCTCTTACTTATTTACAGCATTATCGCTTCCGCTTAGCTAGCCAATATCTACGCACAAGTAATTTATCAATACAACAAATTTCAAATAAAGTGGGCTATTCTTCCGAAACCGCATTTAGTCAGGCATTTAAAAGAGTATTTGATTTATCACCTAAACAATATAGACAAAATTATATTGGTACTAATCTCGATGAATAATAAAAAAAGCGCCGAAGCGCTTTGTTTATTACATAGATTTTATTTGATTTTAGCATGTGACTTTAAGTATTCGCTGTAATCTTCAAGTATCTGTTGACCACGAGATTGGCGGTAAAGCTGTTTTAATTGTTGCAATTGATCAGCAGGCATAGCATTAACAGCAGCTGAATTTACATTAGAAACAGCCACCACCACTAACTCATTTGGTAAGTTCGCGGTAGTTACAGACCACATACCTGGTTTTGGCGCAGGAACACTAAATGCTGCACGCTCAATTGCACGTTTTAAACCTTGTGAACGAGTAAATACACCCGCTGATTCAAAAGCAACTTTATTTCTCGCGACAACTTGTTCAGCTGGCTGAGTTTTGAATTCTGTCAGCATTGTAGCGATTTTCGCTTGAGCTGCTTTACGTGCTTTCTCATCAATTACTTTAGCTTTTACTTCATTCATTGCTTGGGCAAGTGGTTTAACACCAGCCGCATGATAGTCACGTACTTTAACCCAAACAGTATCTCCGTTCGCTAATTGAATATTAGATGAAGCATTACGATCGCCATTTTTCACATCATCATTAAACAATTTAATTTTTACGTTAGGATCACTTAAATATGGATTTTGAGTAGCTAAAGTTACACCATTTAATGATTCGATTTTTGTACCTTTAACCTGCTGTACAACAGCATCTAAAGAATCATTACCAACAATCGTTTCATTCAAACTATTTACGGTATCTGAATAAACAGATGCAACTTTATTCTTTTCAACTTCTGCAATTAAACGTGGTTTCTCAGCTTCAAATGAAGGAATTTGGTTCGCCTGAGTCTCCGCTTCAATAATATGATAGCCATATTGTGTTTTTACTGGCTGAGAAATTTGACCATTTTTCAAGCTTAAAACAGTTTTATCAAATGCATCAGAGAAAACACCAGGTGCATATGCTTCAACTAATCCACCTTTCGTTTTAGAAGTTGGATCTTCAGAGAACTGAGCTGCTGCTTGAGCAAATGAAAGTCCACCCTGAATTTTTGCATATACATCTTTAGCAAGTTTTTGAGCTGCCGCATCATCACGAGCGTCTGTCGTAATAAGGATATGTTTCACTATGCGTTTAGCATCTTTTTGCTGAGTTTCTACGAACTTTGCATAAGCTTGTTTAAGCTCGGCATCTGTGGCTGGAGCTGGCTTAGCCATTAAAGACGGAGATAAAACAACATAATCTACATCAACAGAAGCAGGCTGTTTAAACTCATTCTGATGTTTGTTGTAGTAATCAGTAGCCTCTTGGTTCGATGCAGTTAAACCAGCTTTATAAGGGTCTAACTTAATACTAGCCAAATGCAATGTACGCTGTTCAGTTTGCAAATTCGCAATTTGCATTAAATCAACTTTACTCACTAAAGAATAATCTGCAAAAGTTGAAGTCAACATTTTTAAAGCGTGATCTTGACGTAAGCTAGCGATTAAGCCTTCGCTTGTCATACCAATCGAACGCAAATAATTTTCATATAATTTTTGTGAAAACTGGCCATTTTCTTGCAAACTTGGCTGCTGAGCTAACATTTGCTCGATTTGAGCATCGCTTAAAGAAATACCTAATTTTTCAGCTTGTTGAATGAGCAAATTACGGGATACCAATATATCAAGAGCTTTGGCTTGAATTACCGGTAAATTAAGTAAACTTTCATCACCCTTTACAGCAGCTAAATATTGTTCTTTATACCTTTGCGTTAAAGTTTCAAGGTCTTTTTTTGATATGTCCTGTCCATTTACAGTTTTTGCGACATCTGCCTTGTTTCCCCTATTAAAATATCCTTCAATACCTACAAGCGCTAAAGGGGTCAAAAACAAAACTAAAAGGACTTTGCCGAGCCAACCCTTAATGACTGTACGAAACGATTCCATAAGTATTCCAATATTTTATTTCGAGGAGAATTTTAACTGAAAAACCACAATGAATGAATGAGCAATATTGGTCAATTCAGATTTTTAATAAAAAACGCGCCTATATTGGCGCGTTTAATCATCTTAAAAGATTAAGCAACTGAATCTTTAAGACCTTTACCAGCTTTAAAGCTAGGTACTTTTGTTGCTTTAATTTGAAGCTCTTCACCAGTTTTAGGGTTACGACCAGTACGTGCAGCACGTTCTTTAACACTGAAAGTACCAAAACCAACTAAAGTTACTGTGTCACCTTTTTTAAGTGCTTCAGTAATTGACGCAATTGTCGCATCGAGTGCCTTGCCTGCATCAGTCTTAGATACTCCCCCTTTTTCAGCAATTGCATCGATTAATTCTGATTTATTCATGAATAAAACATCCTCTTAATATCGTTTGTTTAAGGTCCAAGGCTATAGTTTAAAAGGCCATGACGCCTTTATAGCAATGCTTTGGGGGAAAACGCAATACTAGAGCAGAGCTTTTAGCAAAAATAAATGCTAAAAAACTGTTATATATTTGCTAAATCCCTACATTTTTTTACTTTTCATTCAATTTTGCCTTCAATTTCTGATTTTCTTCAATTAAAGCATCTACCTTTATATGCAGTTGAACTAGGAGTTGTTCAATGTGCTGTAAATCCTTCGGAGTGACCAAGCCTATTCTATTTAAAGAGTGGTTTACACTCGTATCTAAAATTTTCTCGACCTTGTCTTTTGTATCAGAAACCGACTCTTTTGCTTTTTCGGTTACTTTACCAACAGTTGTATCTGCTAAATCACCTGTTTTAGATTCTAACTCTTCCCCTACTTTGACTAATGAGTCAAATAGTTTATTCCCTTCTTCTTCGGCACGAGAAAAAGCACCCAAACCTGCCAACCAGATTTGTTTAGTATACTTTCTAAAATCTAATGCAGATTTTCTAGAACTTTTTGATTTTGATTTATTTTTTTCTCCTTGCTCTTCTGCTTGTGTTTCTATGTTTGCATTATCCATTGATCTAAGCTCCTGATCGGATGAGAGAGACGAAGTGTTATTTAACCACAAAATATTCTTATAATAACAAAGTCAAGACTTGATACATTTATGAAACTGTTCTACAAAACAATCATGTCATGTAAATATATTTAACAGGACATTGTGTTAAGTTTGAGATAGGATGTCTCATTCTCTCAATTAATCTCTAATATTTAAGGATAAACTTTTATGAGTGAAACGCAACAAAGACAAAAACATCCACGTCTGTTGCTGAATATTGTTCTAATTATTTTAGAAACTTTTTTCTCATTTATTCTCACCCACGATGGTGTTCTTCGCTTGCAAGCGAAAAAGTTTATCGCCAATAAAATAACAATCCGTATTAATAGCTATTTGCCATTTTTCGACTTCTATGTGCAGTTTACGGAAAAAGGATTGCTATTTGATATTCACTCATATGACCGTCGGATTGATTTAGAAATTAATAGTACTCTCGTTGACCTTATCAAAATTTTTGTTTTTTCAAATCAACGTAGCCTGAATAACATGCGAATTGATGGGGATGCAGAGACTAAAAAAGAACTTATCGATTTAATTTCGCATCTCACTTTACCTAAGCTTCTAGCAGACTGGAAACAGTGGTTCAACGCACCAGATGATGAAGCCGAAGCCCTAGCCTCTCGCAAAAAAATTGCTCCATTACTTGAAAAAATCGACCAACAACGCTCAGAAATAAATTCGTTGCATGTCGAAATTAAACAGTATCAAAACCGAATTGCACGTTTACAACAGCGCCAACGGAACATTAACTTGTGCTTTGGTATAATTAGCCTAATATTTATTGTTTATTTCATATATAATTTGTGGGTAGCTTAACTTATTTTTTCTAATTTGATCCTGCACTTGAATTAAAAATAAAAAAACTTGACTATTTTAGTCGGGATTCATAAAATCCTATTATCTAGTCTTAACATGTGTATCGAATCATGCGCCTTACAACTCGCGGTCGCTACGCAGTGACTGCTCTACTTGATTTAGCTTTGCAGCCAACTGAACAAACGATCACGCTCGCCGAAATTGCCGCACGTCAATCTATTTCAGTTGCTTATTTAGAGCAGTTGTTCGCAAAACTTAAGCGTCATGGGTTAGTTTCTAGTGTTCGCGGTGCAAATGGTGGTTACCATTTGGCTCGAAACGCTGATGAAATTACTGTGTTAGAAATCATTGAAGCCGTAAATGAAACCGTTGATGCAACGCGTTGTGACCATAAAGGCAACTGCCAAAATGGTGCAATGTGTCTTACTCACGATTTATGGCAAGAACTCTCTCATCATATTGCCGACTATTTAGCTAAAATCACTCTTGCCAACCTCATTAGCCGAGACAACGTTCAAACTGTTGCATTACGCCAAAATGTAACTGGCACAGATTCAGCTCTTTTATCGGGTACAGGTATTTGATATGAAACGTCCAATTTATCTTGATTACGCAGCAACCACTCCAGTAGATCCGCAAGTTGCAGAACGTATGATGGAGTGTTTAACTTTCGACGGTACCTTTGGTAATGCTGCATCTCGTTCCCACGCTTATGGCTGGCAGGCAGAAGAAAAAGTTGAATATGCACGTGAGCAAGTCGCAAACTTAATTAAAGCTGACCCACGTGAAATCGTTTGGACTTCTGGTGCAACTGAATCAGACAACCTTGCTCTTAAAGGTGTTGCTCAATTCTATGCATCTAAAGGCAAACATATCATTACAAGTAAAATTGAACATAAAGCTGTTCTAGATCCTTGCCGTGAATTGGAAGAACAAGGTTTTGAAATCACTTATTTAGAGCCAGAACCACAAACAGGTTTAATTACTCCTGAGATGGTTAAGGCTGCCCTTCGCCCAGATACTATTCTTGTTTCACTTATGATGGTAAACAATGAAATTGGTACAGTTACAGATGTAGCAGCGATCGGTGAATTAACACGTGCAAATAAAACGTTTTTCCATGTAGATGCAGCACAAGCAGCTGGTAAAGTCGATATCGACTTATCTACTATGAAAATTGACCTAATGAGTTTCTCTGCTCATAAAATTTATGGTCCAAAAGGTATCGGCGCATTATATGTACGTCGTAGCCCACGTGTTCGTCTAAAAGCACAAATTCATGGCGGTGGACATGAACGTGGTATGCGTTCTGGTACTTTAGCGACTCACCAAATTGTTGGTATGGGTGAAGCTTTTGAACTTGCAGGCAAAACAATGCATGCAGAACAAGAACGTATTCGTAAACTTCGTGACAAACTTTGGAACGGTTTACAAGACCTTGAACAAGTGTTCTTAAATGGCCACCCAACTCAAAACGTTGCTAACTATTTAAATGTCAGCTTCAACTTTGTTGAAGGTGAATCTTTAATGATGTCGCTTAAAGACGCTGCTGTATCAAGTGGTTCTGCTTGTACTTCTGCTACTTTAGAGCCTTCATATGTTCTTCGCGCATTAGGTTTATCTGATGAGCTAGCACACAGCTCAATTCGCTTTAGTTTTGGTAAATACACGACTGAAGAAGATATTGACCACGTGCTTACAATTACCAAAGCCGCTGTTGAGAAATTACGTGAACTTTCTCCGCTTTGGGATATGTACAAAGAAGGTATCGATCTTTCTACAGTTGAATGGGCAGAACACTAATTATTGAAATTAGTGTTTTAACCCTCATATTAATATTAGGCTGACCCCGAGGTTTGGAGAAGCGAAATGGCTTATAGCGAAAAGGTAATTGATCATTACGAAAATCCACGTAATGTTGGTGTTTTAGACAAAAACTCTGAGAATGTTGGTACAGGTATGGTGGGTGCACCTGCATGTGGCGACGTAATGCGTTTACAGATTCAAGTAAATGACAACGGTGTAATCGAAGAAGCACGTTTCAAGACTTATGGTTGCGGTTCTGCAATTGCATCAAGTTCACTTGTAACAGAATGGTTAAAAGGCAAGACTCTTGATGAAGCTCAAGCAATCAAAAACATTGATATTGCAACTGAGCTAGCTCTTCCGCCAGTAAAAGTTCACTGTTCTGTATTAGCTGAAGATGCAATTAAAGCTGCGATTGAAGATTATCGTAGTAAAAAATCAAAAGCTTAATTTGTTACCATTATAAACGTTGGAGTTTTCATGATTCATTTAACTGAAAATGCTGCGACTCATATTAGCAATTACCTTAAAAACCGAGGTAAGGGTGAAGGCATTCGCGTTGGTGTGAAAACTTCTGGTTGTTCTGGGTTGGCTTATGTTCTCGAATTTGTAGATGATATCGATGAACATGATCAAATTTTCGAACAATTCGGTGTTAAGGTTTTTGTAGATCCTAAAAGCTTAGTTTACTTAGACGGCTTAGAAATGGACTATGTTAAAAATGGCCTTAATGAAGGGTTCGAATTTAACAATCCTAATAAAAAGGGTGAATGTGGTTGTGGTGAGTCATTCACTGTTTAATCCTCTCCTTTCCTTTTTCTCATTAAAACAGTGCCTTTTAACAGCACTGTTTTAATGTATTTAATTAATGTGGACCTCATTTCTAATGAATCATTTTGAGTTGTTCAATTTACCTGTGGCACTCGATATCGATTTGGCAAGCTTGAAATCAAATTTCTTAAGTTTGCAACAACAATATCATCCAGATAAAGCCGCAGATAAAGATCAAGCATTGATCAAATCAAGTGAAATCAATCAAGCTTTTAAAACGCTTTCTCAAGTTGATAGCCGCGCTGCTTATCTTTTAGCTCTTAAAAAGCAAGATCATCATCTTGATCAATCTATTAGTGATTTCGAATTTCTACAATCCGCTTTAGAACTTCGTGAACAACTTGATGAAGCGACATCATCTGAACATTTACGTACTTTAAGATTAGAAGTACAACAATGGATTGATGGTTTGGTCCGTGAATTCAAAATTGATTACAGTGAAGAAGACTGGGCAGAAGCACGCGATACCGTACGTAAGTTACGTTTCTTTCAACGTGTTTTAAACGATATTGATAAAGCAGAAGATCAACTGTTAGATGATGAAGACAGTTTTGATTTAGACGACGATTTTTAATTTTGCTTTCTCTACTTTATTTTCAAGGGATTTAACTCATGGCACTTTTGCAAATTGCTGAACCGGGTCAATCCAGTGCCCCACACCAACATCGCATTGCGATTGGTATTGACCTAGGAACAACACACTCATTAGTTGCGACAGTGTTATCAGGCAAACCTAAAGTACTCAATGATGTTCAAAATAGAAGATTACTTCCTTCTATCGTTCATTATGGGGACAATACAACTCATTATGGTGAAGAAGCTAAACCGTTTATCATTGCAGATCCAAAAAATACAATTGTTTCTGTTAAACGATTTATGGGCCGTTCAAAGGCAGATATTAAATTTCAACACCCTTATGAATTAGTAGGCTCAGAAAATGAAATGCCTGCTTTTGAAACCCGTGCTGGACGCAAAACACCAGTAGAAATCTCAGCTGAAATTTTAAAACAATTAAAAGATCGCGCTGAAGACAGTTTACAAAATCCTGTTAATGGAGCAGTAATTACAGTTCCTGCATATTTCGATGAAGCTCAGCGTCAAGCAACTCGCGATGCAGCTCAACTTGCCGGTTTAAATGTATTACGTTTATTAAATGAGCCTACAGCTGCCGCTGTAGCTTATGGATTAGATCAAGAAAGTAATTTAGCGACCGACCGTAATTATGTAATTTATGACTTGGGTGGCGGTACTTTTGACGTATCTATCTTACGTTTTTCACAAGGCGTATTTGAAGTTTTAGCGACTGGCGGTCACACTGCTTTAGGTGGTGATGACTTAGACCGTCTAATCGTAAAATGGGCTAAAAAACAGCTTAATATCGATGTATTAAGCGATGAAGATTATGCCGTATTTATTGTGGCAGCACGTCAAGCTAAAGAACAATTATCAACTCAAGATTCAGTTGAATTAAAGTTACTCGAAGCAACTCTCACACTAGATCGCCCTACATTTGAAAGCATTATTCAAGTAGCATTAGATAAAACGATTAGTGTTTGTAAGCGTGTACTGCGTGATGCAAAACTTGAGTTAACCGATATTCAAAATGTTGTTTTGGTAGGTGGTTCTACTCGCTCTTATGCTGTTCAAAAAGCAGTACGGGAAGTTTTTGCCCAAGAACCTCTTTGCACGATCAACCCGGATGAAGTGGTGGCAATTGGCGCTTCTATTACAGCCAACCAGTTAATCGGTAATAGCCAAGATGGCTCTCTTCTTTTAGATGTAACCCCTCTTTCTCTTGGTCTAGAGACTATGGGAGGACTCGTTGAGCGTCTGATATCTCGTAATACAGCGATTCCTGTTGCACGTCGTCAAGAGTTCACCACCTATCAAGATGGCCAAACTGCTATGTTAATTCATGTAGTTCAGGGCGAACGTGATTTAGTTGAACATTGCCGTTCATTAGGTAGATTTGTACTTCATGGCATTCCACCAATGACTGCAGGCCAAGCTCGTATTGAAGTCACTTTCCAAGTTGATGCAGATGGCTTACTCACCGTTTCTGCTCGTGAAGCAACTTCTGGCGTGCAAGCTCATATCGATATCAAACCATCTTATGGTTTATCTGAGGCAGATACGGAACGCTTATTAATTGAAGGTTTCCAACATGCCGAAGAGGACAAAAATCTTCGTCATTTAAAAGAAACTAAAGTTGAAGCAGAACGTGAGCTTGAGGCTCTTGAGCAAGCATTAAAAGTAGATGCGGATTTACTTGATGAAAAGCAGCTTGAAGCACTCAACTCTGCTAAGGAATCACTAAAAGCTCAGCTTGAAGGCAGTGATATCCAAGCAATTGAGCAAGCAGTTCAACAACTTAAAGTACATAGTGATGCTTTTGCAGCACTACGGATGAATCGACATATTGACCATGCCTTAAAAGGCACGAAGCTCGATGATTGGTCAAAATCAAATTAAAAGGTATAGGTGATCAATATGCCACGTATTAAAGTACTTCCTCACGCTCAATTTTGCCCAGAAGGAGCAGAATTTGAGGTTGAACAAAATGCAAATCTTTGCCAAAGTTTGCTCAACAAAGGAATCAAAATTGAACATGCTTGTGATATGTCTTGCGCATGCACAACTTGTCATGTGATCGTTCGTAAAGGCTTTGATAGCTTAGAAGAAATGAATGATGTTGAAGCCGATCTTCTAGACCGTGCTTGGGGGTTGGAGCCTGACTCACGTCTTTCATGTCAGGTTAAAGTTGTAGATGAAGATCTTGAAATTGAGATTCCGAAATACACAATTAACCACGCTTCGGAAAATCATTAATAAATAATAAAAAAAGCTGCTTAGGCAGCTTTTTTTATTTATATAATTTATACCTGATCTTGTTCTTCATCGATATTTATAGGCTTAACTTCATCCTCAAGTCTAAGCTGAGCAACACCTTGAGTATTAACCAAAGTTTGTTGAACTTTAATGCGCTGAATCATTTTTTCAAGCACTTCAACCAACTCAGGGTATTCGTAGTTTTGTACTTCTTCTAAATTTAAAACTAAATGGAAACCTTTATATTCATAATCAAACCATTGTTGATGATCTGATTTATTTCCTGTGTATTTTTCCATGACTTGCCATGTTTTTACTGCCCCTTGAATACCCTTTAAATAAATTGGGGTCTTAGGCGCACATAGAAAATCACTTTTGATCAATTGATAAGTATCATCAGAAATGAGTATTTCATCAATTTCAGCAGCATACTGTAAACGTGCCGCTAAATTTACATCGCGACCTACAATCGTATAAGCCATACGATGGGTTGCCCCATAATTTCCTACGTGGCAATAACCAGTACTAATGCCCATTCGGATATGCAATGCTGAGTAACCCATTTTTTTCCAGCGCTCGCGCAGCAGTTTCATTTGCTGACGCATAGCGATTGCCATCTCTACACATGCTTTAGCATCTTGCTCCACGCCTTGTGAATTTGGATCACCAAAAAATATGAGGATGGCATCACCCATAAATTTATCAACTGTAGCTTCATACTGTTTAGCGATTTCCGTCATATGACTTAAATAATCATTAAGCAAGAATGCTAAATCATCTGGAATTAAAGTTTCTGATAACTCTGTAAAACCCTGAATATCAGAAAAAAACACCGTCATTTTTTTACGCTTATATTCAATCTTTGCTTCAGCTTCACCGCGCATAATAGACTGCCATAACTGTAATGGCGCATAACGGCTTAACTGATTAGCAAAAGCAATATAGCGGGTCATTTGATCATAGTAATGTTGACGCTGCTGACTGATTTTTTTAACCCAACGATGCTGGTAGTAGTTTCCGATAGTAATAAACATAACCAAGCCAAGAAGTGTAATTACAGTCAACTCTTGGCTAGTAGGCTCAAAATATGTATAAAAACCAAATAAAAAGAAAGTACTTAAATAAAAAATAATCGCGCCTAACAAACTCGTCAAACAAATGACTGCGAAAGAAATACGACTATTAATTGCTGAATAAAACAAGGCAAAAAGTGCAATAAATGTAGGCACTAAATTAAGATGCAGACCAGCCAATGTAACGGCTACAACAATTGCATCGATTGCAAAGAAAACACTTTTTTGAGTTTTTTTATCGAATTGGTACTGAAGCCAATGTTCTAACTTCGAACTAATAAAAAGCAAGAATAGGAAAAAAGGTGGAACATAGATCTGATAATTTGTATTAGGTGAGGTAAAAGCATAGATCACTAAAATTAATGACAGAATTGAATATCCCATCAAACGATGAAAATATGCAAACTGCTTAGGCTCTCTATCGATAAACCTCTCTAATTGCACCCTATCCTCCACACCTCAATGTAGCCACATTCATATAAATGTGGCATTGCATTGATTTAGTCCATGCGCCAATCAAA
>NZ_JAWVAV010000007.1:0-128405 GCF_033599315.1 Acinetobacter sp. OYA S30 | reverse complement strand
GTTGTTGTAGTTGTTGGCCTAATAAAATAAGAGGTCTGAAATCTAAGGTATGTGCTCGTTTTTGCTTAAAATTATCTACTAATTTAAGGAAATAGAACTTAAATACTAACTGCACATAGCTCTGAATAGTTGGCGTTAATTGTAAGCTTTGGTTGATTACCCGGTTGAGTGTATCTTCGGCTGTCCACGCAAGCTCAGCTGAAGATTTAGCGCCAATCATTCTTCCGGAACCTTTTAAGGTATGGAAATGACGACGAATTTCAGTGAGCGTAGCAATATTCTCAGACTGCATCCATTTATTTATCAAAGGTTGCAAATCAACAAAAATCTCTTCAATTTCTTCAATGAAGATCTCAAGAAACTCAGCATCTTGTTCAGAATAGCTATCTTCAGGTAGCGTCATTGCTTCAGTTAAAGTTTTTAATATTTCTTTCATAGCAAAGGCTTCTTTTGCTTACCCCCTGAGTGGGGAAAACTACAGAGTCAACACCAGAAAAATAACTATCTCCCCAATATTTGTCTGGCGCTGCTCATACTTTTAAAAGAATAGCGATATGAGAATAGCTATTCTTATCCCCCAATTTAGTCAGGTAATTTAAAGTCCGTTACTGACTCACGTAATGACTCTGCCATATTCGCCAACTCTGATACGGAGCGAGCAGTGTCAAACGTTGCCGTTGTTGTTTGCGAAGTAATTTCTTGTACAACCGTCATGGTGGTTGCAATGTGACTCGCAGATGCTGACTGAAGTTTTGCTGCGTCGGAAATGCTCGCAATCAATTTTGCCAAGTCACCCGATACTTTTTGGATTTCATCTAGTGCAATACCCGCATCTTTTGCCAAATTCGCACCACGTACAACTTCTGTTGTTGTTTGTTCCATTGAAATAACAGCTTCGTTGGTATCGGTCTGAATTGTTTTAACCAGTGTTTCGATCTGTTTGGTTGCAGATGCTGAGCGCTCAGCAAGGCGTTGTACTTCGTCGGCAACCACGGCGAAACCACGACCAGCCTCACCTGCCATAGATGCTTGAATTGCTGCATTTAATGCAAGGATGTTCGTTTGGTCTGCAATATCGTTAATGAGCGATACGATGTTACCAATTTCTTGAGAAGACTCACCTAAGCGCTTAATACGTTTAGAAGTTTCCTGAATCTGCTCACGAATAGTATCCATACCTTCAATTGAACGATTTACCACTTGTGCACCATTTGATGCAATTTGTACTGAACGCTGTGCTACTTCCGCAGATTCAGAAGCGTTGGCAGATACTTGGTCAATTGACTGTGCCATTTCATTCATGGCAGTAGAAGCACCTGCAATTTCTTGCGCCTGATGTTCTGATGCCTCTGCTAACTGGTTAGTAATACTTTGCGTATCTTGTGTGTAGCGTGCAACTTCCTGAGAGGTTTCATGAATTCGTGAAACCAAATCTCGCAGTTGGTCAATTGCGAAGTTAATCGAGTCGGCAATGGCACCCGTAAAGTCTTCAGATACAGTTGCATATGAACGTAAGTCACCATCCGCCAAATCGGCAATTTCATCAAGTAAACGTAAAATCGCATTCTGGTTACGGTCATATTCTTCCTGTAATCGAGCAACACGTTGCTTATCCATTACACTACGTAGTGTAATTAACTTGAATACAGAGAAAATTAGTCCGCCTAATGAAAGAATAAGAACAGCACCTAAAAATAAGGTGAGCCAGTTCTTTCTTGCAACATCAGATAAATGTCCTAGACTTTCCAACATTACATCCGATTTAGAGAAAATCTGAGAAGAAGCCTGACGAACATTGACAATCTGGCTACCATTTTTTAATACCGTTGCAGCAGCAGATTTTAAGACTTTGTCATATTCAGACTTAATACTTTCTAAAGATTCACGTAAAGCCGGATCAGCAATACGATCAACACCTAACTCGGCATTACCATTCAGTTCAGCATTTAAATAGGTACCAAAAGTCTCAATATCGACACTAAAGTCACTAGTTGATACATTTCCGTCCGTACCACTTAACACCGAGTTAATCGAACGTAAAATACGCTCTGCAATAAATACCTGGTTTTTAGCAATAATTACCTGACTACTTGGCAAACCTTGGCGAGCCATTTGATCGACCATCAAGTTATATTCTGCCTGAATCTCTGGAACCGTTTCACTAATCGAGATGTTGGTATCATATAACTGGTTAAGTACTCGTTGATGTGATGAAATCAAATCAATATTTTTTGAAACCTCACCCCATATTTTCTCAACTTTTTGATATTCATCGGTCGACTTACCGTGAATATTTTCAATTTCAAGTAAGTTCTCATCAAAGTCTTTTTTAGATTGCTGTAGCTTTGTGATCGCCTCTTGAGAACCCGACTCTGTTGCTTCAGTTGCTTGTTTAGAAATGGTTTGAGATAACAGACGTAACTCACCAAGACTTCGAATTAGCTGGTTATGACGAGGTACATTATAAAATAGATAAGCTAATGAAATTAACGCACATACTAAACATAACAGCGCTGCATAAAGGATAGGCTTGGACTTTTCACTTTCCCCAAATAAACTGGCAAACTGCTCAATTTTTGACTGGATTTTTGCAATAAAATTGACACTCGATTTTCCGGTAGCACCGCGATTGCCACTTTTCTTTTTAAGTTTAAAGCCCATACAGCTTCTCCCCAGAAAAATACGCTGTTCATTCACAGCATAAAAATTAGTTTATAAATTTTGTCGATGCGTTCATGTAGTGTGGGTTTTGCAATAACCGACTAAATAAAAAGACATGCCAATGTTGATTGTGTTGGTGAAAATACCCTTGGCAATATTCTTTTAGGTTTTCCTCTAAGTCTAAACTCTGAGAAAAAAAACTTTTTTTATTAAAGTGCTGAATCCCCAAAACCTGATCCACAACCAACCCCACATACTGGTCATGATGGCTAATACACAGCACTTTTTGGGTAGACGAAAATGAACTCCGCTGCCCTGAAATAAAATGAGCCAAATCAGATACCGAAAGTAATCTTCCACGAATGTTTGCCAATCCCTTGACCCAACTTTGAGTATTTGGAACTGGTGTATATTTCGGTGGATAGATAACTTCTGACACTTCCCCAAGTGGTGCGACGAAGTATTGCCCTCTCATTTCAAAAGCAATTCCTGACCATCGCTGTGCTTCATTTTGAACTGAAGCGTAATTCTTATTACCCCGTTTAGACAAACGAAGTAACTCGATAAATCCATTCGCTGCCATACTCGATCCTATAAAACGGGCGTATTTATCCCGTTATTTATGTTTTTATGGATGGATGAGTTAATTTAGAAATTGTTTAATTACATCAATTAATTGCTTTTCTTCGATTGGCTTGATTAAGTAATCGATTGCGCCTTGACGTTTACCCCATACTCGGTCAGTTGCCTGATCTTTAGTACTCACAATCACCACTGGAATATGCTTTGTGTCTTCATCACGGGTAATCTGGCGCGTTGCCTGAAAACCATTTACACCTGGCATGACCACATCCATTAATACCAAGTCAGGCTGCTCAGCTTTTGCCAAAGTCACACCATCTGCACCGTTAGATGCTTCAAGTACGTCATAGCCATGCTTAGTTAGGATTTCTTTAAAACGAAAAGTTTCTGTTGGTGAGTCATCAACAATGAGAATACGTGCCATTTCTTTTGCCCTCAAATTACTTATTATGAACTTACATGATTACGAATCGCATTTAGCAATTCATCTTTGCTAAAAGGTTTCGTCAAGTATTCATCTGAACCTACCACACGCCCTTTTGCCTGATCAAATAAACCATCTTTACTAGAGAGCATGATAACGGGAATGTTCTGATAATTTTGAGAGTTCTTAATCAGAGCACAAGTTTGATAACCGTCTAAACGAGGCATCATGATATCTACAAAAACAATATCCGGATTCGCTTCAGCAATTTTAGATAAAGCTTCAAATCCATCGACAGCAGTAATCACTTCGCAACCTTCGCGTTGCAATAGAGTTTCTGCGGTACGGCGAATAGTTTTTGAGTCATCAATAACCATTACTTTCAGATTTTGGAATGCATCTTCCATTTAATCTTCCATCCCCATAACATAAAATATAAATGCAATTTAACTTAAATTTGTTTTTACAGATTTATACGCATTTTTAACATATCTATACTTCTATTTTCAATGAAAGCTTTTTGTCTACTTTCTCATTTATAAACAATAACTTTTAACCTCATCACACTTTCAAAAAAATTATCATTTTTTTTATAATGTCGATATTTTTATTCAGTTAAATAATAACTAATATATTTAAGATTAATTATTTAAAAATAAGTGACTTACCTTTCTTTTTTGGGGAATTTTATGAATAAGCGGATGAAATATGCCTTTTATAGGAACTGCTTGTCTGTATCTATAGGCATTGCCTCTTGCGGAACACTGTTTTTCTCTTCCCCAACGTTGGCCGCCAATGCAACTCCTAAAGCTGTCTGGTATCGTTATTATGACCAACATGGTATTGCGAATATTAGTACATCCGTAACGCCGGCTCATATTCGCTATGGATATGAAGCACTCGACCAGAATATGCAGGTCATTAAAAGAAATCATCCTTATAATTCTGAAGCCGATTTAAATCAGTCCTCACAGCGTGCATTATCAGCTCGATATAGAGAAGAAGATAACAAATTAAAAAGAGCATATAGCAATAGTAAAACTGCGACGATTAAAAGAGACCAAGCATTATTGGCGATTAAAAAACAAATAAATTATCAGCAGGACCAACTGAGCCAATTACAACAAGACAAAATTTTATTTAAGCGGCAAGAAATGGAATATTTTCGTAAGGGTGAACAAGTTCCCGAAAGACATAAAACCTTGATTGAAAACAATCTTATGAATATTAATAAGGTTAAACAAACACTTGAAATACTTTCGAAAACCTATAATCGCACCAATAAAGATTATGAAAATATTATCGAACGTTTAAAAAAGCTTGAATAAGGTTACAGCTTTATCAAGAATAGGGGCAAAATAAAATTTGAATTACAGGATGATGCTGTATGCGCACAACGCATCTTACCCCTTCTACTTTTTTTAAATTAAGCTTGATCAGTCTGAGTTTAATCTTAGCTGCATGTAACCAGCAAGAAGTACCAAAAACAACAGCATCTGAACCTAAAAAAATTGAACTCATTCCTCAAGATTTAATTCCTGTAAAAGAAGGCTCACTCGCCGCTCAAACCGCTTTTACAGGAACTATTCGTGCAGTACAACAAAGTTCTATTCAAGCCCAAGTTAGTGCAACAGCGACTGCCGTTACAGCCAATGTAGGTCAAAAGGTACAAAAAGGCCAAGTTTTAGTTAGATTAAATAATCAAGACAACGCTGCACGCTTAGCTCAGGCACAGGCTAATCTTGCTTCTGCTCAGGCACAAGCAGAACTTGCACGTAATTTGATGAATCGAAAACAAAGATTGCTCAATCAAGGCTTTATTGCCCGTGTAGAGTTTGAACAAAGTCAGGTGGATTATAAAGGTCAACTTGAAAGTGTTAGAGCTCAACAAGCCAATGTAGATATTGCTAAAAAAGCTGATCGAGACGGTATTATTACCAGCCCCATTTCAGGTGTGATTACGAAACGACAAGTTGAACCGGGACAAACCGTTTCGGTTGGACAAACATTATTTGAAATCGTTAATCCAGATCAATTAGAAATACAAGCGAAACTACCTATTGAACAACAATCTGCCTTAAAAGTAGGTAGCTCTATCCAGTATCAGATTCAGGGTAACTCGAAACAATTACATGCCATACTGACCCGTATTTCACCTGTAGCAGACCAAGACAGCCGACAAATTGAATTCTTTGCGAGCCCTAAAGAAGCGATTGATTCATTAAGTATTGGTGCGTTTATTAACGGTATTATTTTGCATAATGATAGCAATCAGGGACAAACCATTCCTTTAGATAGTATTCAAAATCTGCAACATGATCCTTTTGTATGGGTAATACGCAATCAAACAATTCAGAAAGTCAAAATTCGAGTGGTTGAGCAACGATACAACGAAAATATCGCTTTAGTTCAGGGTTTACAAAGTACAGATCAGGTAAGTCGTATCCAGTTTGAAGATTCTGATATCAATAAAAAAGTGACGCTTACAACCGAAAAAAAATAAATAAGGTAGCAAATAGCTTATGTGGTTTACCCGAATTAGTGTGAAGTACCCCGTTTTTACCATCATGATGATGCTCAGTCTAATGGTACTCGGGTTAGCATCTTGGAAACGTATGACCGTTGAAGAGTTTCCAAATATTGATTTCCCATTCGTAGTCGTCACTACGCAATATGCGGGTGCTTCACCTGAAGCAGTTGAATCGGACATTACCAAAAAACTCGAAGATCAAATCAATACCATTTCGGGTATTAAACAAATTACTTCACGCTCAAGTGAAGGGCTTTCGATGGTGATTGCAGAGTTTAATCTTGATACGTCTTCGGCAATTGCAGCACAAGATGTTCGCGACAAAATTGCTCCAGTTATTGCCCAATTCCGCGATGAAATTGATACACCGATTGTACAACGCTACGATCCATCATCTAGCCCAATTATGTCAGTCGTGTTTGAATCGAATAGCATGAGCTTGGCTCAATTAAGCTCCTATGTAGACAAAAAAATTGTACCTCAGCTTAAAACTGTTTCTGGTGTGGGTAATGTCAATTTACTAGGTGATGCTAAACGTCAAATTCGGATTAAGGTTCATCCTGAACAATTACAAAGCTATGGTATTGGTATTGATCAGGTCATTAATACCCTAAAAAATGAAAATATAGAAGTACCTGCAGGAACCTTACAACAAAAGAATTCTGAACTGGTTGTTCAGATTCAATCAAAAGTCATCCATCCTCTTGGATTTGGTGATTTAGTTATTGCTAATAAAAATGGTTCCCCTATTTTTCTAAAACAAGTAGCAACCGTTGAAGATACTCAAGCAGAACTGCAATCAAGTGCTTTTTATAATGGAAGAACAGCGGTTTCTGTCGATATTTTAAAAAGTTCCGATGCCAATGTAATTCAGGTTGTTGACAAGACTTATCAAACCTTAGAGAAGCTAAAAGCTCAAATGCCTGCGGGTTTGAATTATAAAGTCGTCGCTGACAGCTCTAAAGGTATTCGTGCTTCAATTAAAGACGTTGTTCGTACCATTATTGAAGGAGCGGTCTTAGCGGTTTTAATTGTTTTACTCTTTTTGGGTTCCTTCCGATCTACTGTTATTACAGGTTTAACCTTACCGATTACCCTACTTGGCACATTAACATTCATCTGGGCATTTGGGTTTAGCATTAACATGATGACACTGTTGGCCCTGTCACTGAGTATTGGTCTATTAATTGATGATGCAATTGTGGTTCGGGAAAACATTGTCAGACATACAGAGCTCGGCAAAGACCATGTCACCGCGGCTTTAGACGGTACTAAAGAAATTGGGTTAGCAGTACTTGCAACCACACTCACCATTGTGGCGGTATTTTTACCAGTTGCATTTATGGGAGGCTTAATTGGGCGTTTCTTCTACCAATTTGGGGTAACTGTAAGTACGGCTGTTCTTATTTCCATGTTCATCAGCTTTACACTCGACCCAATGCTTTCCGCACACTGGAAAGATCCTGTAAAGAAAAAAGAAAGTCGACTGCAACGTTTCTTTAACTATATTTCTAATCTATTAGATGGCCTAACGCATATCTATGAAAAGCTTTTAAAGCTTGCCTTACGCTTTCGTTTCATCACAGTCATTATTGCAATTGTTTCATTGGTTGTGGCATTAGGCTTATCAAAAATGATCGGAACCGAATTTGTACCTACACCAGATAAAGGTGAAATTCGTATTCAGTTCGAAACCCCAGTTGATTCTTCTTTAGAATATACCCAAGCAAAATTACATCAGGTTGATCAGATTATTAGGCAATTCCCTGATGTCGTTTCTACTTATGGAGTGGTTAACAGTGAAGTCGACTCCGGTAAAAACCATGCAAGTTTAGGGGTCACCTTAAAACCAAAACAAGAACGTAGCGCAGACCTGACAACACTCAACAATGAATTCCGTGATCGTTTACAAAGTGTAGCTGGCATCCGAGTGACTTCAGTCGCTGCTGCTCAAGACTCAGTGTCTGGTGGTCAAAAGCCAATTATGATTTCTATTAAAGGATCTGACCTAAGTGAACTACAAAAAATCTCGGATCGTTTCATGGGTGAAATGGAAAAAATTGATGGTGTGGTCGATTTAGAAAGCTCTTTAAAAGAACCTAAACCGACTTTAGGTGTACATATTAACCGTGTACTGGCCAGTGATTTAGGTTTATCTGTTTCTCAAATTGCGAATGCGATTCGACCACTCATTGCTGGTGACAATGTCACAACATGGGAAGATCGTGACGGCGAAACTTATGATGTGAATATCCGTTTAAATGAAAATAAACGTGTGCTTCCCCAAGATGTGCAGAACCTATATCTCAACTCGAATAAAACCAATGCAAATGGGCAAAATATTTTAGTTCCATTAAGCGCCGTAGCCACAACCCAAGAAAAACTTGGAGCTTCGCAAATTAACCGACGTGACCTTGAACGTGAAGTTTTAATTGAAGCAAACACTTCAGGACGTCCAAGTGGGGATATCGGTCAAGATATCGATAAAATGCAAAAAGCATTTAAATTGCCAGCTGGTTATACCTTTGATACTCAAGGGGCAAATGCCGATATGGCTGAATCTGCGGGTTATGCATTAACGGCAATTACCCTTTCAATTGTATTTATTTATATCGTGTTAGGTTCTCAGTTTAATAGTTTTATTCACCCTGCTGCGATTATGGCATCTTTACCATTGTCCCTGATTGGTGTCTTCCTGGCCTTATTCTTATTTAGGAGTACCCTAAATCTATTTTCAATTATTGGCATTATTATGCTGATGGGGCTAGTAACCAAAAACGCGATTTTGCTTATCGACTTTATTAAAAAAGCGATGGAAGATGGGATAAGTCGTTATGATGCTATTTTACAAGCAGGCAAAACCCGTTTACGCCCAATTTTGATGACAACAAGTGCGATGGTAATGGGTATGGTTCCATTAGCTCTAGGTCTAGGTGAAGGTGGTGAACAAAGTGCACCAATGGCTCATGCTGTAATTGGGGGTGTCATTACCTCTACCTTATTGACTCTTGTGGTTGTCCCCGTCATTTTCACTTATCTGGATGACTTGAAAAACTTTATGCTGCGTCAAACCCGACGATTCATGTCATAATGCAGCGACTATCGTATAATCCGCGTTTTTATAACGCTTAACTTTTAGGACTTTTTCCATGCGCGCAAGCCGCTTTTTATTTGCAACGTTGAGAGAAACCCCAAACGATGCTGAAGTGATTTCACATCAGCTCATGTTACGTGCGGGGATGATTCGTAAATTGGCATCTGGTTTATATACATGGCTGCCGATGGGAACACGTGTGCTTAAAAAAGTTGATGCCATTGTTCGTGAAGAAATGAACCGTTCAGGTGCTATGGAAGTGTTCATGCCCGTAACTCAACCCGCAAGCTTATGGGAAGAATCAGGTCGTTATGAACAATATGGTCCTGAATTATTACGTTTCAAAGATCGTCACGACAACCCGTTTGTGCTTGGTCCTACACATGAAGAAGTGATTACCGATTTAGCACGTAACGAGCTAAAAAGTTATAAACAGCTTCCTGTAAATTTCTATCAAATTCAAACCAAATTCCGTGATGAAATCCGTCCACGTTTTGGTGTAATGCGTTCACGCGAGTTCATCATGAAAGATGCTTATTCTTTCCATGCAACTCAAGAATCATTACAAGAAACTTATGATGTGATGTATGACACCTATAGCCGTATTTTCACTCGTTTAGGTTTAGATTTCCGCCCAGTACAAGCAGATACAGGTTCAATTGGTGGTTCAGCTTCACATGAATTCCACGTATTAGCTGCAAGCGGTGAAGATGACATTGCATTTTCAACTGAGTCTGATTATGCAGCAAACGTTGAAATGGCTGAAGCTGTTTTAGTGGGTGAGCGTGCAGCGCCTACACAAGAATTTAAATTGGTTGAAACACCTAATCAAAAAACAATTGCTGATGTTTGCCAGTTCTTAAATGCTGATCCTAAACAATCTGTAAAAGCCTTATTAGTTCAAGGCGTTGCTGATGAGAAAGGCAATGTACCTGTCGTTGCCCTATTCTTACGTGGTGACCACGAACTGAATGAAATTAAAGCCGAGAAGCATCCTTTAGTGGCCGCTCCTCTCGCGTTTGCCACAGAAGAACAACTTCAAGCATTTGGCTTAACTGCTGGCTTCACTGGTCCACAAGGTTTAGTTGAAAAAGGCATCACTGTAATTGTTGACCGTGCTGCATCTGTTCTTTCTGACTTCGTTGCTGGTGCAAATGAGGCAGACAAACATGCTGTAGGCGTAAACTGGGAACGTGATGCACAGATTACTGAAGTTTTCGATTTGCGTAATGTGGTTGAAGGTGACCCATCGCCAGATGGTAAAGGTATACTACAAATTAAACGCGGTAT
The DNA here is from genome assembly GCF_033599315.1 of Acinetobacter sp. OYA S30. Classification (NCBI taxonomy): domain Bacteria; kingdom Pseudomonadati; phylum Pseudomonadota; class Gammaproteobacteria; order Moraxellales; family Moraxellaceae; genus Acinetobacter; species Acinetobacter sp. OYA S30. The sequence goes on along the minus strand of NZ_JAWVAV010000007.1, from coordinate 117,824 downwards.
TGAAGTGGGCCATATTTTCCAACTTGGTACTAAATACTCTGAAGCTTTAGGATGTAAAGTTCTCGGTGAAGATGGCAAACCATTTACAGTAACAATGGGCTGTTATGGTATTGGTGTGACACGCGTAGTTGCAGCTGCAATTGAACAAAACTACGATGACAAAGGGATTATTTGGCCACAAGCGATTGCTCCTTTTGAAATCGCAATTGTTCCAATGAATGCACACAAATCACCACGTACTCTTGAAGCAGCAGAAGCGCTTTATGCAGAACTTCAAGCCCAAGGCTTTGATGTATTACTTGATGACCGCAACGAACGTCCGGGCGTTAAATTCTCTGACCTTGAATTAATGGGTATTCCACACCGTATTGTGATTGGTGAAAAAGGTCTTGATGCGGGTACTTTTGAATATAAAGGTCGCCGTGATGCTGAAGCGAGCAATTTAACTAAAGAAGAACTTTTAGCTAAATTAGCGCGTTAATAAATACATAAATAAAAAAGCAGCTTTTAGAAGCTGCTTTTTTAATTTAATTTTACGCCTGAACTGTTAAGTCTTTAATGGTTGTGGAAGATCCATTGTTTTTAACCGATTCAATGCCTTTATCTCGTGAAGCTTCACTGGCATAAAACTGGCTCGAACCAATAATTTGATGATTTGCAGCTTTTAAATTGAAGTAAGGTTTCCCATTTTTTGCAGTTAAACGATCATATCGCGCATCGTCACTACTATTTTTTTGAACTGACTCAATACCATTGACTGCTGATGCTTTCGCTTTATATAGCTCACTATTTAAAATAATTTCGCCATTACCAGCCTTAAGTACAAAGCGATATTGTCCATCATTCGCTTGTGTAATTTCGTACCATCCTGCCATATGAACCTCGTTTTTTTGTTGGTGTGGGTATGACTTTCGTTATTATTCTGGACGAAAGTTAATTCTTCTTAATGACAATATAAATGAGCTATTAAGCTTTGGATAGTCTACTTTTTATACATTATCGTAATAAAATTATAAGGATGTTGAAATGTAAAAAGGTAGAGATCACGCCTGCAATTTCTACCAAAATGTAATTAAAATTAACAAATTAAGCTTTTTTTACAAATTCAGATTTTAACTTCATCTGACCAATACCATCAATTTTACAGTCAATATTGTGACCATCACTTGCGTCTGGAACTAAACGAATACTTTTTACTTTTGTTCCGACTTTAACAACTGAAGAAGAACCTTTAATTTTTAAATCTTTAATTACAGTAACGCTATCGCCATCCGCCAAAACGTTTCCATTAGCGTCTTTAATAACTTCTTGCTCTTCAGTTACTAAAGCTTCCCCTTCTTTCCACTCGTGTGAGCATTCTGGACAAATTAATAAATCGCCGTCTTGATATGTATATTCTGATTGGCATTTTGGACAGTTTGGCAAAGACATAAAAAAATCTCAAAAAGTATATTATGCGAGATATGACTCATTTTTTAAAGTTTTAAATAAAAGACTTTTACCAAAAAAAAATTTATATATTTAACTTTTGCTCTTTTCTAATAAGTATTCTTTTAAAATAATCGCATGGTTATGTTCCACATCTTTAGCCGAATATAAAAGTGTGACTTTATGATGTGAAACGATTTCTAATAACTCTTTTACTGCGGGGTTGGTTTCTAGTTCTTTTAAATAACGTTGTTTGAACTCATTCCAATGTTCTGCGGACTCTGTATGAAACCACTTACGAAGTTCGGTTGAAGGAGCTATTTCTTTTAACCATAAATCTAAATGAGCATTTTCTTTGCTAATCCCTCGACTCCATAGTCGATCAACCAAAATTCGCTTTCCATCATCACCGCTTACATCGTCATAAATTCTTTTAATTTGTATGTTCATATCTTTATCTCACAAGAAGGCTTAACACATTGAGCTTCATATGATCATTCAATATTTTGTTCATTTTTGATAGTGTTTAAAAAATAAAAAATGAGTAGTTTTTCTACTCACTTTTTATTTAAATCTCAATTAAAAAAGACAATTATTGATCTGGAATGTCGGCTTCTACTAACAACTTCAATAAAGATAAAGACTCTTGCCAGCCTAAATAGCATGCTTCCACAGGAATAACTTCAGGTATTCCTTCTTGGGTAATGTGTATTTCTGTGCCGACCAATACTGTTTTTAATGTAATGGTGACCTGCATCGTGCCTGGTAAATTTGCGTCGTCAAATTGGTCGTTATAACGAATTAATTCATTGGGAACGAGCTCAACATAAGTACCTCCAAATGAATGTGTTGACCCGGTTGAGAAATTGGTAAAGCTCATTTTGTATGAGCCCCCTACTTTTGCATCAAAACTATGAACCTTCGCGGTAAAACCGTGAGGTGCCATCCATTTAACTAAAGCATCTGGGTCAAGAAAAGCACGATAAACTCGTTCAGCTGGTGCCTTAAACACTCGATGTAATTTTACTGTACCTATTGCCATTGTCTTCTCCTTATTTTAAGTCCATTTAAGTTATAAAAATTATGTTGAATAGCTTAAACCGTAGAATTTCTTTTAACGTATATTTTTGGTGTTTTTTTGACCTAAACCTATTGTTTTATACAAAAGTAAATTACGAAAACTATGGCTGATTTTTTAGTAAAAATGGAGCAAAATAGTCAGCAATCATAAATAAACATATTGAATTTGAGATTAATCATGAGTCTGCTCGCTTTCTCCTCATATGCATTAAACGGTGTAGATGCACAAAAGTTTTTACAAGGCCAAGTGACTGTAGATACTGAACGTTTAGCTGAAAATGAAACACGCTATACAGCCATTTGTGATCTTAAAGGCCGCATCCATTTTGGCTTGTGGCTAAAAAAGAATAATGCAGAAAGTTTTGACATTATTGTCACTCAAGATCAAGCTGAAGAATTTGCGAAGCACATTAAAAAATATGGTGCTTTTTCAAAAATGACCTTAAGTGAACAAGGTGCTGTATTCCCAAAAGTTGTGAATGGCCATACTGAGTTCAGCTCTACAGAAACTGATATTTCCGAATGGCAAAAACAAGCCATCATGACAGGTCAAGCATGGATTGCTCAAGCGACTGAACATGAATTTCAGCCACAAGAATTACGTTTACATCAACGCGAAGGCGTCAATTACGATAAAGGCTGTTACTTAGGTCAAGAAATTGTGGCGCGCCTTTGGTTTAAGGCAAAACCAAAACACTGGTTGCATTTAGTTCAAGGTACGGGTGATGCACCTGCTCCAGCAACTCAACTGCACAATGATGTAGAAGTGGTTAATAGTACCCAAACTACTGACGGTTATATTGCCTTAGTTGTTGCGAAACCTGCCGCCCTTCAAGAGTTAGGTCTTCAAGTTTTAGATTTACCAGAAGCTTTAAGTGGTGATGTTGCTAGACCACAATAATTATATTTAATAAATTAAAAGCCCGTGGATAAATCTGCGGGCTTTTCTATAGATACAAAATTCTAATGAATTCATTAAATTAGGGCATCAATTTTTTAAGTTTTCTATGCCATCATAATCCACGTTGTAATCTAAGAGAAAAAATATGAAAACTAAACTTGCTACACTCATGTTGAGTTTGGCTTTTTTCGGTTCTGCTCATGCTGATGTTAAAACACTTGAACAAAATCTGAAGACAAATTATCCAGACCTCCCTGTAAAAGGTGTCTATCAGTCACCTGTCGCTGGAATTTATGAAGTCTATACAAGTGGTCGTATTGTTTATACCAATCAAGATGCAAAATACTTTTTTGTAGGCAATTTAGTTGATATCAAACAACAAAAAAATATGACAGAAGAGCGAATTGCCGAATTGGGTAAAATAGATGTTAAAAGTCTCCCATTAAATCAGGCAATTAAATACGTCAAAGGTAAAGGAGAACGTACTCTTTATATTTTCAGTGATCCTGATTGCCCTTACTGTCAGCGTCTAGAACAAAATATGGTTGGGGTGGATAACGTAACGGTATATGTATTCTTATATCCGCTGACCAGCTTACATCCAAATGCTGAAAAGGTTTCTAATCAAATCTGGTGCTCTAAAAACCCTTCAGAAGCTTGGACAAATTATATGCTTAACCGTAAATTGCCAGCAGCTGGCAAAAGCTGTACAAGTCCAATTCAGAAAAATATTGCTTTAGGCCAGAAATTAAATATAGATGGCACACCAACTCTGTTCTTACAAGATGGTCAAAGAATCTCTGGCGTACCAAGTGATGCAAAACAGATTGAAGCATTATTACAGTCAGTAAAATAATCCAATACGCCATTCTCTTAAGTAGAGTGGCGTATTATTTTTCTCCACAGTTTGCTTTATAGACATCGTTTTATATACAAATCGGCTGTTTACTTTCGGCCATCAATATTTATGATGAGAAATTGAATTGAGCTAATACATCGATGGAATGATGTAGCTACAAAGTAAAAGGTTAAAAAGAAATGAAGAAATTACTTATCGCCAGTCTAATTGCCATTTCAAGTTCATCAATCTTTGCAGCAGACACTACGGCTTCTGCAGCTAAAAACGATGTATTTAAACAGGCTGAGCAGCTATACGCAGCAAAAAATTATCCTGCTGCCTTTCAAGAAGTCCAACGTCTTGCACAAACAGGAAATGCTCAAGCCATCTATAACTTAGGCTATATGACACAAATGGGCCAAGGTACTGCCAAAGATAATGCCAAAGCTCTGAAATATTATGAAGATGCCTCAAATAAAGGTTATGCTCAAGCGAGTTACACGCTTGCACAAATTTATGAGACTGGTGAATTAGGTGTTGCCAAAGATAGTAACAAATTCAGTCAATATATTCAAAAAGCAGCAGCTCAAGGTTCTGATGATGCAACTGTCAAAATAGCGACCATTTTATTTGCACAGAAAAAACCTCAATCTCACCAAATTGCTTTACAAAAGCTAGCGCCTTTGATTAGAAAAGGAAACTACCCTGCTATTCAGGTCAAAGCGCTTTATGATATTAGCCAAGGGGTTGAAAATAAAAATCCTTTAATGAAACGCCAAGGCATTGAAGCTTTACAAACAATTGCCCAAAAGGGTTACGCGCCTGCATCTATGGCTTTAGCAACCATGATGGCGAATGGCAATATCATTCCTCAGAACTTGCCTCAAGCAAAACAGATCTTTACTGAGCTTGCTAAGCAAAATGTTCCTAATGCTAGAGAATCTTTAGCTTCGGTCGAAAAAATTATTGCTGAGAAGAATAAACAAGCTGCCGCCGCTCCTACGCAGCCAGCTCCTAAAAAATAGTAAAGAGACAATAGCCCCACATGGGGCTTTTCTTTTACCACCACAAAGCAATAAGCCCACTCACCCCCATAAAGCCAATAATGGTACTAATCATTAAGGGGGTTAATGCTCTTTCATTTAAACCGTAGGCTTGCCCAAAAATACCAAAAGCGATCGGCATTGGCAGCGCAGCAAGTAAAGTGCCAGCATATAACATCTCTTGGCTCACGTTTGGCAGTAAAAGGAACAGCCCAAAAATCACAACAGGCATAAGGATGACATTAAATCCAGCCAACAATATACTTTGGAAATTCACAGCGGTAATACCAATACCAACCAAGCTGCCACCAATAGCAAATAATGCTAGAGGCGAAGCTGTTCTTCCTAAAAGCTCTAAGGCTTGACCAAGTTTTGAAGGCAGATGAATATCTAGCAAAATGCAACTCATCCCAACTAAAATTGCAATAATTACAGGGTTTTTAAGTAAATTAATGAATGTTTTTTTCAGTAAAGGCAAAAGCCGTTGCTGTTGATGCAAACCCGCTTCTGCCAAAATGAGCATTAAAGCAACTATTAATAAATTTTCGATAATTAAGGTTAAAGATATATAGATTGCAGCATGACTCCCCATTAGCATGGTTAGAATCGCTGTACCCATAAAACCTGTATTTGACATAGAAGCGCCCATCGATATGACTGCACTATGTGTCAGGCTATTTTTAAAATACTTGCGGTAAAGGATAAAAGCCAAAAAAAACAAGATTAAAGAGCCGCCACCATAAGCAATAAAATAAGCTGGGTGCCAAATATCTTGTAAGTTTTTATTGGCTAAAGATTGGATTAAAAAAGCAGGTAAAGAAATTTTAATAACAAATGCACTCAGAGCCTTAATTTGTTCAGGTGTTACCAGTTTAATGAGGACACTACAGTACCCCATTAATAACAAAATCAAAATTGGTAGAATTACCTGAAAAACCACAGACTACTTCCTCACTCATTTCAAAAGAAAAACGGGCAAATCTTAATTTGCCCGAATATTAAAAACTAAAAAGAATCAAAAAGCTGTTTTAAGCCATGTGGTTGGCAACGCAAATATTGAGGAGCAATTTTGACTTTTGCCCCCAATGTAGCTGCAGCATGCCATGGCCAACGTGGGTCATATAACATTGCACGAGCAAGACCAATGGCATCAGCTTGCTGGTTTTCTAAAATTTGTTCAGCATGTTGTGGGTCAGTTATAAGTCCTACCGCAATCACAGGAATAGATACATGTTTTTTAACCTGTTCCGCGAAAGGAACTTGGTAACCGGCTCCAATAGTAATATTTTGATGCTCATGTAAACCACCACTAGAGACATGAATATAGGCCGCACCTAACTGCTCTAAGGCTTTTGATAAACCAACCGTAGACTCAATATCCCACTGCTCATTGCCATCCATCCAATCTGTTGCAGATAAACGTACCCCTACCGGATAACCTTCGGGAACAGCAAGTTTAATTGCCTGAAGAGCCTCTAGCGTCATACGCATACGGTTTTCTAAAGAGCCGCCATATTCATCAGTACGTTGATTTGCAATTGGCGATAAGAATTGGTGTAGCAAGTAACCATGAGCAGCATGTACCTCAATTAACTCAAAGCCCGCTTCAACTGCACGTTTGGCCGCAGCTGCAAAGTCTTGTTGAATTTGTTTAATCTCGGCAATGGTTAAAGCATGTGGCGCTGCATCATGAACCGAAAAAGTACTTGTACTTGGAGCAACTGTTTGCCAACCATGTGGCTGATCTTTTGCAATTTGGCCTTTACCCAACCAAGGCTTTTCAGTAGATGCCTTACGTCCAGCATGAGCTAACTGAATTCCAAATGGCATAGGAGAAAGTGTTTTAACTTTTCCCAATAAAGTTTTGATCTGGTCACGTTGCTGATCATTCCAAAGGCCAAGATCTGCATAACTAATTCGACCTTCCGCCTGTACAGCTGTAGCTTCCACAATACATAGTCCAGCTCCAGACAACGCGTAATTTGCCCATTGCTGTTCATGCCAATAGGTAATTTCGCCTTCATCTGTTGCCGAATATTGGCACATTGGGGCAATTACAATTCTATTGACCAGTTGTAGTGAATCGAAATTAACCGTTTCAAATAATTTTGCCATTTTTAATTCCTAGAATTGTTTAATTACACGTAAACCTGCACTCCAGTTACGTCCATCAGCAGGTTCGAAATAGCGGCTATTACCGTCATTTACAATCACTGAACCTGCATATTTTTTATCAAAGAGGTTATCTACACGAGCAAAGCTATTGACTTTCCAATCGCCAATTACCCATGCATAACCAACATTTGCTGAAGTTACACTGTAGCTCGGTGCTGCGTCACTGTTGGTATCATTCACGTATACTTTGTCCATATACTGTACATCTACGCCACCATATAGACCGTGCGATGGCTGCCATGCCAAAGAGGCATAAGCTTGGTTTTTGGCAATACCCGGTATGGCATTTCCTGAGGAAACCTGAGCAATATTTCCTAATGCTGGAATGTCAGCATCAAAGGTTGCATCTAAATACGAGTAGCTTGCGGTCGCTATTAAGTCTCGCCATAACTTTTTATTCCATGCAAATTCTACGCCTTCACGTAAGGTTTTATCTGCATTACGGAACGTTGATCGGCCATTTGAGTTACCGGCCGAAACAATGTCATCTTTAGTTTTAGTCTGGAAAACCGCCAAAGTAAAATCACCTAATTGGTTCTGTGACTTTAAACCTGTTTCATAGGTATCGCTTGTTGAAGCTGTTAAATCAAAATTAAAACCACTTTGACCATCAGGTCGATATGCCATTTCAGTAAAAGTTGGTGTTTCAAAACCTTTGGCATAACTTACATAGGCCATAAGTTCAGGTAAAATTTGCCAACTTAAAGCGACCGACGGTAAAACTTTATCGTAATCCGTCTTACCACTATCATCACCATTACTTAAATAGTTATCTTCAGATTTGTAGTGGACATTGCTATAGCGAACACCCGTATCTAAACGCCATGTAGGTAAGAACTGCCATGAAGCTTGTAAATATGGATCGATATTCCATAAAGTATTGTCTTCATCACGACGTAAATTACCTTTGACACCATAAGAAGGTTGACCATTTACTAAATTAAAGTTTTCAAAACCTTTACGATCTTCATCCATTGCATCAAGTGCAACACCGACACTTAGCGTGGTATTTGGAAGCAACTCTTTACCCGTCCAACGGAAATCAGCACCATAATAATTACGTTCAAAATCAATGACTCCACCGGCATGGTTTATGCTCGCATCTTGGGTGGACTTAGGAATAGATTGATATTGTGTGACTTGACGATTGCCTAAATATGCCATGGCATAGAGTTCATTTTTGTCATTAATCGGCTTAGACCATGTCACGCCCGTTTGGGTTTGTTCAATATCTTTACGAACATTAAATTGCTTTAAAAATGGAACTTGTTGCTTTGGATTTGCATTCCACTGATCATGCGTTAGTCCCTGCGGATCATCAGCGTGGATTTTTACATAGTTGGTTACCCAGTTGATTTTACTACCATCATCAAGATTCCAGCTGAGCTTTGCATTATTTAGTACTTTTTCTGCACCGCTATGTTCGCGGTAACCGTCGGTATCAAAGTATGATGAGCTAATAATATAGCTTGGTTCATTCGCACCCTTTGCTCCACCTTGCAGCACAAGTCCTGCTCGGCTTTTATCATGGCTACCACCCGAATAGCTCAGCTCAATTGAGTCCTTCCCTTGCCCTTCTTTAGTAGAAGTTAAAATAGTACCGCCTGATGAATTTCCATAAAGTGAAGAAAAAGGCCCTGTTAGAACTTCAACATGATCTAAACTGCTTAAGTCGATATTAGATGTTTGGCCCTGCCCATCTGGCATTGTTGCAGGGATACCATCCACATAAAGACGAATACCACGGACACCAAACGTAGAACGTGCACCAAAACCACGCATAGATAGCTGTAGATCTTGCGCATAATTTTCACGGTTACGAATCTGTAAACTCGGTATGCCCTTCACAACTTCAGTTAAATTTACTTGTGAAGAACTGTCCACTTGAGGTGTCTCGATTCGGAAAACCGAAGCTGGTGTTTGTAAATAACCGGTGTCAGTACGTGTCGCTTCCACATGTAAAGTTGGCAATTTGGCAACGTCTGAATTTAAGTCTTCTGCCCAAACAAGTGGGCTAGAAATACAGCCCATACTCATCAAAATACAGTAATGAAGTCGGTCTAAGCGTAATAAGGACATGCTTATTTCCTTTATTTATATTGTAGTTATGATAACAAAAAGCAGTGTCTTGTCTGGATATAGAATTCGGTCTACATTGTTGTAAATCTGGAACGCTCGTTTTGCCATATAAATTTGTTTGCCAGATGAGAATTATCGACTTAATGATGGATGATCTTTCCAGCAATACCGTTCAGGCCAGTCTTTTGCTTCCTCGGCATAATCAATTCCAATACGTGGCGTTAAAACCACTTCTGGCTGTGTAGTGGCCGCCTCGATCCATAGTCCAGATTCTTCACCCAAAGTCTGGCCCTTTAAGGTCCGATCAATACCTAAATACCGCGTCAGTTTGCCGGGCCCAGCCAAAAGCTTATATTCTTTTTTAGTTGAAGCACTATTTAAAAATGCTGATCGAATCATCACTCCTTCAGGTACACCTTCTGTTTGAGTAATAATGTTGAGCATTTCATACATGCCATAAATTAAATAGACATAAATGGTACCACCATGGCGATACATCACCTCTGTTCGTGCGGTACGTTTGTCATTGTAGCTATGGCAGGCTTTATCGCGAACGCCCAAATAAGCTTCTGTTTCACTAATTGTACAGCGGATAACTTGTCCATCAGGCTGTCGCTTACATAATACGCAGCCGATTAAATCATATGCTACTTCCGAAGTTTCTCGTTGAAACCAGCTTAATGGTAAAATATCTGACATAGTATTCTCTGAAATATTACATACCACACGTTATACTTGATTAATCCAGTATATCTGTTAATTCTGCGAGTTGGCATGCCTGAGTTACCCGAAGTCGAAACCACCAAAACCAGTTTATTTCCCTTATTGAATCAAAAAGTTCTAAGTGTTGAAGTACGCAATCCTAGCTTACGCTGGCCTATACCAGATAATGTTCAGAAACTTGTTGGGCAACGTCTCATTGGGTTAAATCGACGTTCAAAATATATTTTGGCAGAGTTTGAACAAGATCAAATGCTCTGGCATTTAGGAATGTCAGGTAGTTTTCGCCTGTGTCAACCAAACGATGAATTGAGAAAACATGATCATCTCATTATTCAATTTGAAGATCAGCAGTTACGTTACCATGACCCACGTCGTTTTGGCTGTATTCTTTGGCTTAATCCTGAAACTCAAGGCAAACTCATCGATACTTTAGGGCCAGAGCCTTTAAGTACTGACTTTCATGCAGAATATTTAGCTTCTAAACTCAAGAATAAATCTGTCGGCATAAAAATTGCACTCATGGATAATCATGTAGTGGTTGGTGTTGGCAATATCTATGCAACTGAAAGCTTGTTTAATGTTGGCATTCATCCAGCACAGCCCGCTGGTGATTTAACCATGCAACAGATTGAGAAACTGGTTGTTGAGATTAAGCGAATTTTGAAGTCAGCAATTGATTTAGGCGGCTCGACTTTACGAGACTACAGCAATGCCATGGGTGAAAATGGTTATTTTCAACAGACTTTACTCGCTTATGGTCGTGCCGGTGAAATGTGTGTTAACTGTGAAACCACATTAGAAAACTTAAAACTTGGTCAGCGTGCCAGCGTATTTTGCCCACAGTGCCAACCACTTAAAAAGCTGAGAAAGCCTTAATTTTTTGGAGGAAGACAACATGCAAACAGCAATTGTCCGACATATTTTAGTCAAAGATAAAGACTTAGCCGAACAACTGAAAAAGAAGCTACAAAGTGGTGCTGACTTTGCCAAACTTGCCAAACAATACTCCACCTGTAATTCGGCAAAACGTGGTGGTGAACTTGGTGAAGTCAAAAAAGGGCAATTGGTGCCTGTCATTGACAAAGTAGTTTTTACGGCTGCTGAACGTGTATTACAAGGTCCAATCAAAAGCCAGTTTGGCTATCACCTCTTAGAAGTTAAATTCAGAATGACTGGCTTACGTTGATTTCAGCATTTTACTTGTAATTGTGAGAAGCTTTAGCCTGCATATTGATTTGATATGTCCAGGCTTTAACATACTCACCCGATTCTAATTTTATATCTGCTATCACGCGTTGGTATTGAAAGCCTTCAAAATCATCTAACATTTGCCAGTTTTCTGCTAACTTTTCTGTGCTAAACAAATAGCCTTCTACCCAATCTGCTTCTGGATCTAACTCTAAAGCCTTTAAACCTTTGTCTGGTCCCCAATCTAAAATATGAATCACTCCTCGTACACTCGCTTTTGTCCAGTTACCACCAATCTGCTCTAAAATATGAGCATTTGCTTTATTAGGGCATAAAGTTCCATATACAAAAAGCTGATTCATTAATTTATGTTCCTTGTTCTATCTGCTTAGCTAAACTTAACTGTGATTTAGCAAGTTTATCAATATCTCTAGTCCAGTATAAAATGCTATGTAATAAAAAACGGTACTCTAGGTACCGTTTTTTATACTCAAATTCTTTTTATTAAGCTTGTTTTTTCAATTCATCACGAATTTCACGTAATAATTGGATATCTTCTGGAGTTGCAGCTGGAGCTTCTGGCTCATTCTTATCACGGCGAAGTTTGTTTAATAATTTCACCATTAAGAACACAACCCAAGCCAAAATCAGGAAGTTAATTAAGATGGTCAGGAAGTTACCATAAGTTAATACATTGATACCTGCTTTTTGTAAGGCATCTAGAGATTGTAAGTTATTAGGGTTTGCACCTAACACGATAAATTTCTGTGAGAAATCAACACCACCACCAGTAATTACAGTGATAAGCGGCATGATGATATCTTTTACTAACGAGTCTACGATTTTGCCAAAAGCACCACCAATAATTACACCAATGGCTAAATCCATCATATTGCCTTTAATGGCAAATTCTTTAAATTCTTGAATAATACTCATCTAAACATCTCCAGATGTAGGGGGGAGGAACACATCATATTTTTCTTTTTTCACTGGCCTCTTATCCGTCTAGATAGTACTCGCCATGATATTGATAATTTAATATTTTTTTCAAAAAAAGAAAGCTATTTCACACTTTAACAACATATTTGCTTACAAGAAAAATATGACTTTAAGTTTTCTTTCAGCATTACCAGTAAGCAATAAAAAAACCGCTAAACGAATTTAGCGGTTTTTCTTTTCATTTAAGAAAAATTATTTATCACGGTTACGTTTACGTTCGTTTTCAGTCAAGTAACGCTTACGGATACGAATTGATTTTGGAGTAACTTCTACTAACTCATCATCTTCAATAAATTCAAGAGCTTGTTCAAGCGTGAATTCAATTGCAGGTGTTAAAGTTAAAGCATCATCAGTACCAGACGCACGAACGTTAGTTAACTGTTTCGCTTTAGTTGGGTTTACAACCATATCGTCTGAACGAGAGTTAATACCTACGATCATACCTTCGTAAACTTCTAACTGTGGCTTAGCGAATAAACGACCGCGGTCTTGTAAGCTGAATAATGCATAGCCCAAGCATGTACCTTGAACCATAGAAATCAACACACCGTTTTGACGCTTCGCAACAGTACCTTGTTTAAGAGGACCATAGTGAGAGAAGCTTGAAGTCATAATACCAGTACCAGAGGTCATGGTTAAGAATTCAGAACGGAAACCAATTAAACCACGTGAAGGAACAGTTGCTTCAATACGGATACGGCCTTTACCGTCAACTTCCATATTGGTCATTTCACCTTTACGGTGACCCATTTGTTCCATTACAGCGCCTTGGTGCTGCTCTTCAACGTCAAACGTTACGTTTTCGTAAGGTTCTTGTTTTTCACCATCAATTTCTTTAATGATTACTTGCGGACGTGATACACCTAATTCGAAGCCTTCACGACGCATGTTTTCAATTAAAACTGAAAGGTGAAGTTCACCACGGCCAGATACTTTGAAACGGTCTGGGCTGTCAGTATCTTCAACACGTAAAGCTACGTTGTGAATTAATTCGCGGTCAAGACGCTCACGAATATTACGTGAAGTTACGAATTTACCTTCTTTACCAGCAAACGGAGAGTTGTTTACTTGGAAAGTCATAGACACTGTAGGTTCATCTACAGATAAAGGTGGTAATGCTTCAACATTTTTCGGATCACAAATCGTGTCAGAAATGTTAAGTGCATCAATACCAGTAATACATACGATATCGCCCGCAGATGCAGAATCAACATCAATACGCTCTAAACCATGGTAACCCATGATTTTTAAGATACGGCCGTTACGTGTATTGCCTTCTTTATCAATTACAGTAACAGGAGTATTTAGTTTTACAGAACCACGTTGAATACGACCAACACCGATAACACCTACGAAGCTGTTATAGTCAAGTGATGAAATCTGCATTTGGAATGGACCATCAACATCAACAGCTGGTGGCTCAACGATGTCTACAATCGTTTCGAACAACGGAGTCATGTCTTCTGCAAGCTCTTCAGGAGCAGGACCCGCTACACCACGTAAACCTGATGCATAAACGATTGGGAAATCAAGTTGCTCATCAGTTGCGCCAAGGTTATCAAACAAATCAAATACTTGATCGATTACCCAGTCTGGACGAGCACTTGGCTTGTCAACTTTGTTGATAATCACGATTGGTTTTAAACCACGAGCAAAGGCTTTTTGAGTCACAAAGCGAGTTTGTGGCATTGGGCCTTCTTGTGAGTCAACAAGAAGTAGTACGCAGTCAACCATCGACATTACACGTTCTACTTCACCACCGAAGTCGGCGTGTCCCGGGGTATCCACGATGTTGATACGGTAAGTTGTATCTGTACGTTTGTCTAACCAAGTAATAGCGGTGTTTTTCGCTAAGATGGTAATACCACGTTCACTTTCAAGCGCATTCGAGTCCATGACACGCTCAATCTCGCCTGCTCGGTCACCGAGAGCACCTGATTGCTGAAGTAGTTTATCGACAAGTGTGGTTTTCCCGTGGTCGACGTGCGCAATAATTGCGATATTACGGAGATTTTTGATATCTGACATGAAAATTCGAAACGCCTAAAATTTGAGGGCAAATTATACAGAAAAACACTACTCTTGAGTAGTGACAGTTTATTGACATTGACAAAAAAATTTTCCAATAGTCTGTATTTCGTTTTGTAAAGATAGGTATCTCGATTAGAATAGCGCCAATTTGCGAAATTGCGGCGTATTTACTCCCATGTCCAATCAACCATCACAAGACCGTCTTGACCTCGTTTATGGGCTAGATGACCGACCAAAACCGTTCGTGGCTTTTTTGGCAGCCTTTCAACATTTGCTTGCAATTATTGTCCCGATTGTTACTCCCGGGCTTCTAATTTGCTTAGCACTAGGCGTTCCACGAAATGAAACCAATATGATTTTATCAATGTCTTTGGTCATTTCAGGAATCGCGACTTTCTTACAATGTAAAAAAGTTGGTCCGTTTGGTGCAGGCTTACTTATTGTTCAAGGTACAAGTTTTAACTTTATTGGCCCGATTATCGGTATTGGCAGTGCAATGGTTGCTGCAGGTACACCAGTCAATCAAGTTATGGCTGCTATTTTTGGTGTTGTGATTGCAGGTTCATTTATTGAAATGGGCGTATCACAAATTCTCCCATGGGTAAAAAAGCTAATTACTCCCCTTGTGACAGGTATTGTGGTACTCCTGATTGGTCTAACGCTCATTAAAGAAGGTTTGATTAGTATGGGCGGTGGTTATCAAGCCATGCAGGACCATACTTTTGCCAGTGCTGATAACCTTATAATGTCGTGTACGGTTCTTGCTATTATTATTGTCCTAAACCGTATTCGTATTGTCTGGATTAAAAGTTCAGCTATTTTAATTGCTTTAGTGATTGGCTACATTCTTGCCGGCTTTATGGGATATCTAGACTTCTCTGGTCTAAAAGATGCGCCCGTGATTCAAATTCCGACACCGATGCATTTTGGCTTAAGCTTCTCATGGGGCTTATTTATTCCAATGGCATTTATTTATTTGGTTACGTCTTTAGAAGCAATTGGTGACGTAACGGCAACCAGTAAACTATCAAACCAACCTGTAGATGGTCCTCAGTGGATGCAACGTATTAAGGGTGGTGTGTTAGTAAATGGTGCAAATTCACTACTTGCTGGCCTATTCAATACTTTCCCAAGCTCCGTGTTTGCCCAAAATAATGGTGTTATCCAATTAACTGGCGTAGCAAGTCGTTATGTAGGAATCTGGATTGCTGCTTTACTCATTTTATTAGGTCTATTCCCTGCTGTAGCTGGTGTAATACAAGCTGTTCCACAAGCCGTATTAGGTGGAGCAGTCATGGTAATGTTCGGCGCCGTTGCTGCCTCAGGTATTAATATACTTTCATCAATTCATTTAGATCGCCGTGCCCTTTTAATTATTGCGATTTCACTTGCATTAGGTTTGGGTGTTGCTCAGGTGCCACAAATTTTGGAGCATCTGCCAGAATTATTTAAAAATATTTTTAGTTCCGGCGTAGCAACAGGCGGTATTGCAGCATTAATTTTAAATGTTGTACTCCCAGAAACACATAAATAACCAATTTTAATTTTGATTATTGCCCAGTTTTCACTGGGCATTCTTCTTCATGAGAGATGTACATGGACCCTAGAAGTGAAGTGATATTAAGACAACAAGATTATTTAAAAGGTAGGGTCTTGTTAATTAATGCACCGAATGACGCCCTAGTCAGTCAATTACCCACTGAGATTGATGCATCAGTCTGGACATGGAATTATGCTGACTATCAGGGTTTTGTGAATACAGGCACACCAGCTCATTTCTCGGTTGAGTTTCCATCACAAGAGTTTGATCAGGCTATAATTTTTGTTCCAAAATCAAAAGAGCTTTTAAACTATATATTGCATGTAGTGATGAGCCATCTGAAAACTGACCAATCAGTTTTTTTAGTAGGTGAAAAAAAAGGTGGTGTTGAGAGAGCTGCCAAACAACTACAAAACTTTGGCACAATACTTAAACTTGATAGTGCCCGACATTGTCAGTTATGGCATTTAAAAATTGAGAAAATTGAAAAGATCAAACCTCTTGAAAGCTGGTTAAAAACCTATACTGTTCAAGTAAATGGGCAAGAACTTACCATTTGTGCCCTACCCGGCGTTTTCAGCCAAACTCATTTAGATGTCGGAACTGCTGTTTTACTCCCTTATCTAAATCAGGTGAAATCAGGTAGAATTGCCGACTTCGGGTGTGGAGCTGGAATTATCAGTTGCTATTTGGCAAAAGCAAATTCAAGTAATATTATCCATGCCCTAGATATTGATGCCTTCGCTTTACAGTCAACGGAAATGACTTTTAGTCGAAATGGAATAGGTTCAGACCAGTTGAGATTGCAGCCTGTTACAGGAATTGCAGACGCCCCAACAGAACTTGATGCCATTGTCAGTAATCCTCCCTTCCATCAGGGTATTCATACCAACTATGATGCAAGTGAAGGACTCTGCCAGAACGCTAAAAAACATTTAAAGGCATCAGGTGAGCTATGGATTGTAGCGAACCGTTTTTTAAACTATCCGATCTTAATTGAGAAGCACTTTGGTCAGTGTGAGATTAAAACTGATCTTCAAGGCTTTAAGGTGTTATATGCCTGTGCATAACAAACTATGTAAGGAATCTCCATGAGCGAAACACATGCTCCTGAAAAACTCCAGCGTAAGCTTGGGGCTCGTCATCTGAATATGATCGCCATTGGTGGTTCCATTGGTACAGGTCTTTTCCTTGCTTCTGGGTCAACCATTGCAAATGCAGGTCCAGGTGGGGCGTTACTCGCCTACTCCCTCATTGGTATTATGATTTACTTCTTAATGACCAGTTTAGGTGAACTTGCGACACACACACCAACATCCGGTGCTTTCTTTACCTATGGAAGTCGCTATGTCGAAGAGGGTTTTGGTTTCGCTCTAGGCTGGAACTACTGGTACAACTGGGCAATTACGGTTGCGTTTGAACTCGTTGCCGTACAGTTTATTATGAAATTCTGGTTCCCAGATGTTCCCGGATTCTATTGGAGCGCCCTCTTTCTCGTCATTATCTTTATGATTAATGCGATGACCGTAAAAGGATTTGGTGAAAGTGAATTCTGGTTCTCCATGGTTAAAGTAATTGCCATTGTTGCCTTTATTATTATTGGTATCGCCATGATTATTAAGATTATGTTGACACCAGGAGTAGCAACTTTTGGCAACTGGACTTATAAAGAGGCACCATTCGTAGGTGGTTTACAAGCCATGATTGGGGTAGCCATGATTGCTGGGTTCTCATTTCAGGGAACCGAGATGGTAGGTGTTGCAGCGGGTGAATCAAAAGATCCGAAGAAGACGATTCCGCTTGCAATTAAACAGATTTTCTGGCGAATTTTATTATTCTATATTTTGTGTATTTTCATTATCGGCACCCTTATTGCCTATGATGATCCAAACTTATTACAAGCAGCAGCAACAGAAAATATTGCTCTTTCTCCTTTCACCTTACTTTATGAAAAAGTAGGTTTTGCTTTTGCTGCAAGCTTAATGAATGCAGTTATTTTGACTGCTATTTTGTCGGCAGGTAACTCGGGCATGTACTCTTCTACCCGTATGTTATTTGATATGGCGCAACAAGGCCGTGCACCAAAATGGTTTGCAAAACTCGATAATCGTGGTGTTCCAATGAATGCGTTATATGCAACTACATTCATTGCTGCATTCTGCTTCTTAACGACTTTTATCGGAGAAAAGCAAGTCTTTAACTGGCTCCTCAATATGTCAGGAATGTGTGGTTTCATTGTCTGGTTAGGTATTGCAATTTCGCATTATCGTTTCCGTAAAGGTTATATTGCTCAAGGTTATAAATTAGAAGATCTTGCATACCGCGCTAAGTTTTTCCCATTCGCACCTTGGTTTGCCTTTATCCTCTGTTCTGTCATTATTTTAGGACAAAACTACCAAGCGGTTTTAGGCGGTAAAATTGACTGGATTGGCTTACTTTCTACTTATATCAGCTTGCCTTTATTCTTAGTAATCTGGCTTGGATATAAATGGAAAAATAAAACTAAATTAATCCCTTACGATCAAATGGATGTAAAACCAGAGCAAGATTAATACTGAGTTCAAGTAATTAATCAGCGCTTATCAAAGGTCAAAAACTTGATCTTTAGTTAAAAACAGGTAAAATGCCGTTCAGATTTTCAACGGCACTTTTTAAAAAAGGAGGACATCATGCCAATACTACAAGGTAAAACACAGTAACGATTTGGCACGATGTCAGCTCACGGACAAGTGTACAAATTTAATTCACTTGTCCGAATGTTCGAATTTAAGACCTAGCATTCGCTAGGTTTTTTTATGCCTATTCGGACAATAAATAAGAGAATAATTATGGGCATACAAAAGATATTAAACGAAGAGGCACAATATGGTGTCCCCGTTAAAATTTTCACTCAAGACATAGATAGTGAAAGTATTGAACAACTCAAGAAAATGGCACAACTGCAATTTATATATTCTCATATTGCTGTTATGCCTGATGTGCATGTTGGAAAAGGTGCAACTGTAGGCAGCGTCATTCCTACTAAACATGCCATTATTCCAGCTGCAGTGGGAGTAGATATTGGCTGCGGAATGAATGCTATTCGTTTGAGCCTGAAAGCTTCACAACTTCCAGATAACTTAAGCCGCTTGCGGGACGCCATTGAACGGAAAGTGCCGGTTGGATTTGCTTTGCACAACCAAGTCAAAGCGAAAGCTTCTAGCATTATTCCACTTGAAAAACGCTTAGAACCTATTATTAAAAAGCATCCGGGTCTTGTCCGAATGCTTCGTCAGTTTGAGGCAACATGGCAAAAACAGTTGGGTACTTTAGGCGGCGGTAATCACTTTATAGAGTTATGTATTGATGAAAATCAAGATATATGGGTGATGCTCCATTCGGGCAGCCGAGGTCTTGGTAACGTCATAGGTACTTATTTTATTGAGTTAGCCAAGAAAGAGGCACAACATCGCTTTGGGCACGTGCCTGATAAAGATTTAAGTTATTTTGCTGAAGGCTCGCAAAGCTTTAATGATTATGTAGAAGCAGTAGAGTGGGCTCAAGAATATGCTTTTGAAAATCGTAAAGAAATGATGCGATTAATATTAGAAGCAATTCGCCCTCTTCTACCTTCTTTTCAAATGACGAAAGAAGCAATCAATTGTCACCATAACTATGTGAGTCAAGAAACACACTTTGGTGAAAACCTTTTTGTTACAAGAAAAGGGGCAATTCGAGCAGGTTTAGATGAGTTAGGAATTATTCCAGGTTCTATGGGAGCACGCTCGTATATTGTTAAAGGTAAAGCAAACCCTGAATCTTTTTGTTCTTGTTCTCATGGAGCTGGCCGCAAAATGAGCCGAAGCAAAGCAAAAGTTCTTTTTAATCAGCAAGACTTGATTGAACAAACACAAGGGATTGAATGCCGTAAAGACAGTGATGTAGTCGATGAAATTCCTAGTGCCTATAAAGATATTGATGAGGTTATAGCCAATCAAGCAGATCTCATTGAAGTCGTTCATACTCTTAAACAAGTTTTATGTATTAAAGGTTAAGACATGAAAATTAAAGAAATGCCGAAAATTAAGGTCCGTAATCAAGTGGCTCTATCCCCTCTACTTCACAAAGGTGGTATGCACGAAACAGAAAAACCTCGTGCTCAACATCGTAGAAATAGACAAGATACTAAACAGCAATTGAAGAAAGGTGTTTGGTAACTATTTTAAGTAATGATGGGAAGAGATTATGAATCAGGAGATTTACAAATGACCAAATATTTTAAAAATCGCCATAAAAAAAGCGACTCTAACGAGTCGCTTTTTTACTGTTCAAGAACTCAAATTATTGAGCTGCTGCAGGAGCTGCCGCTTCTTGACCAGGTTGAACTACTACAGTACGGCTACCAGTGATTGTCGCGAATACACGACGGTTCATAGCACGACCTTCTTTAGTTTTGTTGTCAGCAATCGGTTGATCCCAAGCGAAACCTTGAGTAGACAAACGAGAAGCGTCAACGTTGTATTCGTTTACAAGAGCTGATTTAACAGAGTTAGCACGAGCTAAAGATAAACGTTCGTTCAACTTACGTGGACCAGTGTTATCTGTGTGACCTTCGATACGTGCAGTAGCGTTAGGGTATTCAGATAATTTTTCAGCAACTTTAGCAATTTCTGGCTTGTATTGGTCTTTGATGTTTGATTTGTTAGTATCAAAGAACACACGAAGTTCCATGTTAAGGTCTTCAGTTAACTCTTGTGGTTGTGGAGCAACTGGAGTTGGTTCAACTGGAGCAACTTCTACTACAGGAGCAGCAGGCTTCAAGTGACCACCAAGAACTACGTTTAAGCCAGCAAGAGCTGTATAGTTCCAGAACTCTTCATCAGCATTATAAGTAGCACGAGCTTCAGTACGAAGAGATAAAGCATCGTTTAAGCGCCAGAAAGCACCAACACCAGCGTTACCTAAAGTACCTTCTTCTGAGTTACCACGTGTACCACGGTTTACGCCATCAAAGTCGTATTTATAGTGACCAGCACCTAATAATACGTACGGCTTGATTTTGCTGTCGTAGTTTTTAGTAATTAAATCAGAAGTAACATAGAAGTTACCGTTGATTTGTTTTTGTTTATATTCAGCACCAGCAGAAGCGCCGTCTACGTCGCCTTTAACTTGGTTATATTCAGCTTCGAAACCTAACCATGGAGTTAACTCGATACCAAGAGCTGCACCAACGAATAAATCGTCTTGTAACTCAGGTGAATTAGTTAAGTTACCATCTTTACCGCCATTGTTGTGTTGGCTGTCTTGGAAAGTGTAACCAAGCAATAATGGAGTAACTGTTACGCCAGCATTAGCAGCAGCTAATGGAGCAGCAACAAGCATAGTAGCAAGTGCAATACGACTCAATTTCATGGATATCCTCCAGAGATAACAATTGTTGTTCAAGCTCAGCCTAAATTTATTGGCCCCTGAGATATTTTTTTACCCCAGTATTATTTTTAAGCTATTCACATTTGAATCATACAAACACTTGATAGACTTTCCAAGTGCTTGATAATTTTAATCAAGTAAATTATTGACAAAATTACTTACAATTTCCGTTGTAATTCGGTAATTTTTTACCCAACTAGCAAATATGAACAACTTCTTTGTTTCGCTTGCCGTGATTTTACCAGTATTCTAGCCGACTGATAACCCTTATTTAATTTTGTGTTTCCTCATTATAAAAAATAATATAAATCATTGTCAGAAAACATAAAATTGCTCTATTTATACATATATTAAGGTTTTTTAATGTTTAAATCTCCTGGTTTTACTACAGTTGAGCTCACTATAACACTCGTAATTCTTGTGATTATGTCAGTTATAGCCATTCCTTTATACCATCAATTTATGGCATCTGTAGAACTAAAAAATACGCCGCGTATACTCACAATTCATATACAAAAAGCCAAATATGACGCAATTATTAGGCATAAGAATGTTGTACTTTGTCCAAGTTCTGATCAATTAGTCTGCAATACGAATTGGGATAACCGCGTAATCAGCTTTGTAGATAATAACCGTAATCTACAGCATGATTTAAATGAAGAATTATTGACCTCTATAGATCTTAACCATCACTACGGTTCTATGAAATTACAACGTTTTGGAAAAAAACAAAATAGTATTATTTTTCAAGGTAGTTCTGGATTACCCATCGAGTCGAATGGCAGTTTTATCTATTGTTCTTATGACCAGCTTAAAAACTTTAAATTAATTCTTAGCAAAATGGGCCATGTGCGCTTAGAAGAGCTTAAAAATTGTTAGAACTCTACAGTCTAATGCAGAAGCTAACCCGTTCTTCATTTTGCAATATACTGCTTAGGTTTTAAACATTTCTTATTTTGAGATTAAGAACAATCGGAGATTACAACAATGACTGACATCGTAATTGTTAATGGTGCTCGTACTGCTATGGGTGGTTTTCAAGGATCACTATCAGGACTAACTGCTCCTGAATTAGGAGCGGTAACAATTAAAGAAGCAATCGCACGAGCAGGTTTACAGCCTACAGATGTCGAAGAAGTCATTATGGGTTGCGTACTACCAGCGGGTTTAAAGCAAGGCCCTGCTCGTCAAGCCATGCGTAAAGCAGGTTTACCTGATTCAACAGGAGCTGTGACAATTAATAAGCTTTGTGGTTCAGGTATGAAGGCGGTAATGCAAGCGGCTGATATGATTAAAGCAGGAAGTGCTGAAATTGTAGTTGCCGGTGGTATGGAGTCGATGACCAATGCGCCTTATGTCTTACCCAAAGCACGTGCGGGATACCGTATGGGCCACGGTGAAATTAAAGACCATATGTTCTTTGATGGCTTAGAAGATGCTGAAACTGGACGTTTAATGGGTTCATTTGCTCAAGATATGGCAAATACACGTGGTTATACTCGTGAGCAAATGGATGACTTTGCAATTCGTTCTTTAAAACGTGCTCAAACTGCGATTACTGAAGGCTATTTCAAAGATGAAATTGTACCTGTTACTGTTTCTACCCGTAAAGGTGATGTCATTGTCGATCAGGATGAACAACCCTTAAATGCGAAGATTGATAAAATCCCATCCCTTAAACCAGCTTTTGCAAAAGACGGTACAATTACTGCTGCAAACGCGAGTTCAATTTCTGATGGTGCTTCTGCACTAGTTTTAACATCGAGTGAAGTTGCAGCACAGCGCGGCTTACAACCACTTGCAAAAATCATAGCCACTGCGTCAAATTCTCAACATCCTTCAGAATTTACAATTGCTCCTGTTGGCGCTATTGAAAAAGTACTTAAAAAAGCAGGTTGGAATGCTCAGGACGTTGACCTTTGGGAAATTAATGAAGCTTTTGCTATGGTAACGATGTGTCCAATTGATGATTTCAAACTTGATCCAGAAAAAGTCAATATTCATGGTGGAGCATGTGCACTTGGTCATCCTGTAGGATCGACAGGTTCTCGTATTATTCTTACGCTTATTCATGCGCTTAAACGTACTGGTGGTAAAAAGGGTGTCGCTGCTCTTTGCATCGGCGGTGGTGAAGCAACAGCTGTTGCCATCGAAATTCTTTAATTAAAGCTTTTTTTAAAATCCCACTTCGGTGGGATTTTTTATGAAAAAACTACAAAAAATGACCCACAAAATCTCTTTTCCGTTTTAACTTATTCTTCTAAATGAAAACAACAATGGACAATAACAATGCAACTCAATCACTATCTCAATTTTCAAGGCCAGGCAGAGCAAGCTTTTAATTTTTATAAATCAGTATTCGGCGGTGAATTTGCCATGCTGAGCCGCTATAGCGATATGCCGCCTCATGACGGTGTGACGTTATCCGAAGCTCAAAAAAATTTAGTGCTTCATGTTTCCCTGCCGATTAACGAATACACTGTACTCATGGCATCAGATGTCATTGATCAATTCTGTACACCAAATAGTGTATTTACTCAGGGCAATAATCATTACATTGCAATTAACCTTGAAAAAGATGAGCAAGAAAAGGCAAAGCAACTTTTTGATGCCTTATCTGTAAATGGCAAAATTGAAATGCCACTAGAAAAAACGTTCTGGGGTGCTTTATACGGTGCTTTTACTGATCAATTTGGTGTCAAATGGATGGTTAACTGCCAGTTAGATACTTAAGTCTTTAGCCCTTATAGAGATCTCAGTGTTTCTATAAGGGCTTTAAACATCGATATTAGAGTATTGCGCAATAATCATTAAGCCGACTGTAATAAAACCAATCCCAATCCATCCTGCGACATCAATGTTTTGCCCAAGAAAAATCTTTGCGAGAAAAGCGGTCGCCAATACCCCCACCCCAGACCACAACACATATAAAATTCCAGCTTGCATATATTTCAAAGCAATAGCAGCGCATGCAAAAGAGATAATATACAAAACTAGAGCAATTCCCTGAGCAGTTTTATTAACTAATCCATTGCCTTTAGCTGAATAAAAGGTTGAAAGTACATCCGTTGCAATAGCGAATATTAACCACCAAGCGCCAGGATTTATTTTTGAAATTAAAGCGAACATTTTTATTCTTCAATTCATTTATTTAAAAAATTATTTATAAAAAAAGCTGAACCTGAGTTCAGCCTTTTCACTTAGAAGCTATTTAAGCACCAGTTTGATAACTTGCTTTTGGCACAGCTGTTGAAGCTTGATAAGGATGAGTAAAGTCTTGCAAACCAGCAGCAGCTTCTTGCACATCTTTACCTTCTTTAATGACAAAACTATCAAAACCTGAACGTTTTAAATAATTTAAGACATCCTTAAATACATCACCTGTTGCACGTAGTTCACCTTGGAAACCTTGGCGACGTAATAATGCAGCGAATGAATAACCTCGCCCATCTCCGAAACCTGCGAACTCGATAAAAATTGCATCAAGTTCACTTAATGGAAATGTATGATCTTCTGGTGAATCGTTCACAGTCACATACAAAGCTTTTTTACCTTGAATGTTCGCCAGTTGATCGAGCTGTGCTGTTGTTAAAACAACGTCACCTTGAGGAATCACACCATCTTCAGCAATGATTTGATAAGTATTATCTGCAATCGTGCCATCTTTATAAAGCACAGGTAGAGCTGTATTAAGCATATGCACGCTCCTTAAATGGTTGAATTCCTACACGGCGATATGTATCAACGAAACGCTCACCTTCAGTACGTAAATCAAGATACGTATTTAATACTTCTTCAATGACATCAGGCACGGCTTCTGCTGCAAATGATGGTCCTAAGATGTCACCAATGGAAGCATCATGGTCTGAATTACCACCTAATGTAATTTGATAGAACTCAGCACCTTTTTTATCTACACCTAAAATACCGATGTTACCCACGTGGTGGTGACCACAAGCATTCATACAGCCAGAAATATTTAAGTCTAAATGACCAAGATCATAAACTTTATCTAAATCTTCAAAACGGCGTGTAATCGCTTCAGCAATAGGAATTGATTTCGCATTTGCAAGTGAACAGAAATCACCACCCGGGCAGCTAATAATATCGGTAATAAAGCCGATATGCGCACGAGCCATGTTGTGTTGTTCAAGCGCTTGCCATACATCGAACAAATCTTTTTGAGGTACATCTGCTAAAGCAATGTTTTGTTCGTGAGTCGTACGAAGTTCACCAAACGTATATTTATCAGCGAGATCTGCAATGAAGTTCATTTCTTCAGTGGTCATATCGCCCGGTGCGATGCCTGCACGTTTTAAAGAAATCGTAACAATACGATAGCCCTTTACTTTATGTGCATGCGTATTGATATTGAACCATTGTTTGAATTTTGGATGCTCAGCAAATAAAGCTGTAAAGTCTTCATCTTCTAAATCTTGATAATCAAACGGCGTGAACTCTTCGTCTAATTTTTTCAAGATTTCTGGCTGAATTTTTAATGTTTCACGTGTGTGTTCAAATTCAGCTTCAACTTTCTGTGCAAATACTTCAGGCGTTAATGCTTTAACCAAGATTTTGATACGCGCCTTATACTTGTTATCACGACGGCCATGTAAGTTATAAACACGTAAAACTGCTTCTAAATAAGCAATTAAATCTTCACGTGGTAAAAACTCACGAATGACACTACCAATAATCGGAGTACGGCCTAAACCACCACCCACCATGATTTTGTAGCCCATCTCGCCTGCTTCATTACGCACGATATACACACCAATATCATGGAATGCTGTTGCTGCACGGTCTTTTTCTTCAAGTGCAGAAACGGCAATTTTAAATTTACGTGGTAAGAATGCAAATTCCGGGTGGAATGTACTCCACTGACGAATCAATTCACATGTTGGGCGTGGATCAGCAATTTCACCAGCAACTACACCTGCATACTGGTCAGTAGTCGTGTTACGAATACAGTTACCACTGGTTTGAATGGCATGCATTTGTACAGTTGCGAGTTCAGCTAAAATTTCTGGCACATCTTCAAGTGCAGGCCAGTTTAGCTGAATATTTTGACGCGTAGATACGTGTGCATAGCCACGGTCATATTGAGTTGATACTTCAGCAATTTTACGTAATTGTTTTGAGTTCATTAAGCCATACGGCACAGCAATACGTAGCATTGGTGCATAACGTTGCACATATAAACCATTTTGCAAACGTAATGGGCGGTATTCATCTTCAGAAAGTTTGCCCGCTAAATAGCGCTCTGTCTGATCGCGGAACTGAGCAACTCGTTGATTAATCAGCTGCTGATCGAAATCGGTATATAAATACATGGCGTATGGCTAGTAGATTCATTATTAAGGCGGATAGCATAGCGAGCTTTTATTCATCAATAAAATGCTTTTTTTGCATATTTAATAACGGTTTTATTGATAAGCTTTAATCTAAATTGACATAAAAAAAGCCCAGATAAATCCGGGCTTTTTTGATAGCAAACTTTTATTTGTTATCTGGTAATGCATAAGCCACTAAATAGTCGCCCATTTTTGTACCAAATGAACCATGACCACCGGCCATAATTACAACATATTGTTTACCATTAATTTCATAAGTCATTGGTGTTGCTTGTCCACCTGCTGGTAAACGCGCTTCCCAAAGTTTCTCACCATTCGTTACGTTAAACGCACGGATGTAGTTATCTTGAGTTGCACCAACAAACATGACATTACCTGCAGTAGAAATAGAACCACCTAAACCAGGAACACCAATTTTTACAGCTGGTAACTGGAACAAGTTCGGTAAACTGTCACGAATTGTACCAATACGTTTTTTCCAAACGACTTCATGAGTTTTCAAATCTACGCCAGCAACATATCCCCAAGCAGGTTGTTTACAAGGTAAACCAAGTGGAGATAAGAATGCGCTGATTTCAACACCATAAGGTACGCCATACATTGGCTGTACACCCTGCTCAGTTCCCGCACCTTTTGCAGTTTGCGCACGGTTTGGATCAGCAGGAATTAAACGACTCACGAATGGCAGACCAATCGGGTTCATTACAGCAACTTGACGGTCAGGGTTAACTGACATACCGCCCCATTCAAACACACCTAAGTTACCAGGGAAAACTAAAGTACCGTTTTCAGATGGTGGCGTATAAATACCATCGTAATTGAGGCGTTTGAAAGACACACGACACATAAGCTGATCAAGCATAGTGGCACCCCACATGTCTTTATCAGTTAATTTATCTTGTGGTGCCAAGTTCAAATCAGAGAATGGCTGAGTTTTTGAATAATGCTCACCTTTAGTCTGTGGTCCGCGTTTAACTGTTTGTGGAACTGGTTTCTCAGTTACAGGAACAATTGGCTGACCATTACGACGATCAAGAACAAAGGCATTACCTGTTTTGGTCAAGACATAAATTGCTGGAACAGTTTTACCAGATTTATCTTTAATATCTGCCAAAGATGGTTGTGACGGTACGTCCATATCCCATAAATCGTGATGGGTTGTCTGGAAGTTCCAAATCAATTTACCTGTTGAAGCGTTAATCGCTAACATAGAGTTCGCATAACGTTCTTTCAACTCGGTACGGTCACCACCCCAGATATCTGGAGTACCTACACCTGTTGGAACATAAACGATATCAAGTTTGGCATCGTATGCTAAAGGTGCCCAAGCATTTGGTGAGTTATGAACAAAGGTTGTACCTTCACCTGGCATTGCATTTGGATCTGCTGCACCAGTATCAAATACCCAAAGAAGCTTACCAGTGTTTACGTCATATCCACGGATAACACCTGATGGCTCTTTATTTGAATAGTTGTCGGTAACCGAACCGGCAATAACCACTGTTGAACCAGTAACAACACCTGGAGATGTTGGGTTATAACCACCTGGATAAGCATATGGCATGAATTCTTGTAAATTCACTTCACCATTTTGACCAAAGTCAGTACATGCTTTACCTGTGTCAGCATTTACAGCAACTAAACGTCCGTCATTGACTGGAACAAAGACTTTACGTGGACATTGAGTTGAAGTCGACTTTTTAGTTTGTAAGCTTGTCGCAAATTCAGTTGTGTTGTTTGCATCGTAATACATTACACCACGACAAGTTAAATGCTGGAACGATTTATCCGTTTTAAGCTTTGGATCAAAACGCCATTTTTCTTTACCTGTAGCTGGGTCAATCGCAATTAATTGCTGGTGAGCTGTACAGATAAACATGTTATTACCAATTTTAATTGGTGTAACCTGATTGGTTGTTTCGCCAGAGTCATTATCTGTTTTGAAATCACCAGTACGGAATGTCCAGGCAACTTTCAGATCTTTTACGTTCTGGTCATTAATCTGTTTCAATGGAGAATAACGTTCACCAGCTTGAGTACGACCATAAGCAGGCCAGTCGCTCTCTGCAACGCCCGGAACGGCTTGAGCAGTTTCTGGTTGAGGTGTCTTGATTTCACCATTAATTTCTTGCGGATCATTGAAGATAGAATAAACCATCAACACGATTGCAATTGCTAAAGTTGAAGATAAGGCAACTTTACTTGATCCAAGGTTGTTGATTCCACGAGTTACAGCCGGAACCAATAACCATAAACCAAGAATACCTAAAATATCTAAACGTGGTGCAAGCGCCCAAAAGTCTGTTCCAACTTCCCAGACACTCCAGATAATAGTACCTAGCATTAATGCGGCATAAACCCACAAAGCAGCAGAAGCGCGCTTGTAGAGTTGCCATGCAACAATGAGAAGTAAGACTCCAGCTACAATATAGTAAATTGAACCGCCTAGTGTAGCGAGCCAAATACCTCCAATTAGCAGGAATAACGCCAATAACCCAATAATAATTACGGTAAAAGTCGTTAAACCTGATCTTGAAGAAGGTTGATTCATAAACCACCTCTTATCAATCATCATTTTTATCGGAAAGATGTGCCAAAAAACTTATAGAAAAATGACATCACCAATACGTCTAAAACAAAATTCAGGCATAAAGAAAAAAACGGAAGGTCAGGATACTTCAATCAATGATTTAGCCCTCGACAATCCGTTTTCGGAATAATTACTTAGAATGCAGTTGAGAACTTAATACCGCCTACCCAAGTGTTATCACCATTTTTTAATGCACCAACATGACGAACATATTGCACATTTGGACGAATAGTTAGCCAGTTAGTGGCATGAATACCATAGTAAAGCTCGGTATTATATTCGGTGTCGTATTCTTTGGCTTGAACATCGCTCCAATCATCATTGATATGGATACGAGCAACACCAAGTGCCAACTCATCTTGAGGACGTTGATTGAGCAAACCTTTATAGACTAAGCCTATATTTTGCATGTTATCAACTTTGTTGGTATCTGAGTCGTGGAAAGTTAGGTTCACAAACCCTGTTAAACCACGGTCAGTTTGATCAGCTGGCTGGAATAATTTCTGTTTTGCAGTTACCCAAACACCTTGCTTATGAGATGTTTTAGTTGAATCTGCAATTTCTTTGGCATCGGCAGTACTATAGTAATAACCTAAACGGTATTCACCAGGCATGCTTTGCACACCCAATTTAGGTGACCAAACTACTTCTGCTGGAATAATTGCACCGTGAGAACCATCTGTACTTAGGTTGAAGCCTTTGCCACGTTCCAAGTTTTCAGGGTTATATTCATATACACCCACTTGTGTATATAAATCAGGTTGCAAGTTATATTTGACACGCATTGCCCATTGGCTAACTGGCCAGTTATACCACTGATCGCCTACCCAGTTACCCACTTGTGAACCACAAAGTGCCAAGTTCTGGAAATCACAGTCAAAACTATTAAAGTCTTCACCCTCACCAAAACGGCCCACTTTAACATCTAACTTCTGATCAAGGAATTTTTTCTTGATCCATAAATCTGTTAAACGCCAAGTTTGTTCACGGCCCCACACTTCTTGAACAGAACTTTGGTGCCCAGCCAATGCTGGAGAATGTTCAGAAAGCGATTGCCCATCACGATAAGTTAATGTGATTTGAGCTTCTGTATCTTGCCACCCTAAAATTTTACCTAGGTCCAAATGAGAACCTAAAGCAAGTTGCCCTGTATAAGCACTACCGTGTGTAGATGTTTGTTTGGAATCTAAAATACCGGCATATTCACCGGTATATCCAAAAGAAAAATCATAACCTTGTGCTTGCAACGCTGTACGTTGCCCGTTCCAATCACCCAACATC
Source organism: Acinetobacter sp. OYA S30 (assembly GCF_033599315.1). NCBI lineage: Bacteria > Pseudomonadati > Pseudomonadota > Gammaproteobacteria > Moraxellales > Moraxellaceae > Acinetobacter > Acinetobacter sp. OYA S30. Next base: position 87,165 of record NZ_JAWVAV010000007.1, on the reverse strand, counting down.
CAAGAACCATTTGGGTCAAATGCAGCAGCAGCTTGTGCATGCTGAACAAAAAGAGTAATTGATAAAACGGATAAACAGGAAACCATCAAAGATTTATGCGTTTTCATGTTTACGAACCTTTTATGTCTTTGTTTATAAAGGTTACGCTAATTTTATGTAAAGAAATTATTCAAAATGTTAATCAATTGATTATTCAGATAATAATTTCAATACATACTGTATAAGAAATAGCCCCTCAACCTCACCAATGCCCTTCGCCAAGTTTTTGACCTACAAAGGAATATCGCATCTGCGAACGTGAAAACTTAATTGGGCATGCAATTTGTGGTTCTGTATCTGGCGTATTATTTTGCAAAGGAACATTCACAATCCATCCACGTTGTTGTGCTAACGGTGAATTTAAAGCCTCACTTAAACTCAATACGGGTTCTACACAAACATCGAGATTTGCAAAAATTTCATGCCATTCTTTAAATGTTTTGGCTTTAATTTTTTCTTGAATGGCTTGCTTAACTTCCTGTCGATCTTGCTCATCTAATGACGCACCTTTTTGTAATAACACAGGTAAGTCTAATGCCGCAGACAAACCTGCCATAAATTGTGGTTCAAGGCTACCGATAGAAAGATAACGGCCATCTTGCGTCATATAATAGTCATAAAAAATCCCACCATTGAGCATCCCCTGCTCAGGAGTCTGTTCAACTTGTGCAGCAAGTGTGGCAGAAGCTGCCATGCTATTTAGACTCGCAACACAGTCCGTCATGGAAATATCAATATATTGACCTATACCGCTACGGCTACGTTCAACTACAGCAGCCAAGATCGCAATGACTGCATGTAATGAACCACCAGCAATATCGGCAACCTGAATACCAAGCGGTGGTGGGCCGCTATCTTGTCGGCCGCTATACCCAGCAATACCAGCTAAGGCTAAATAATTAATGTCGTGTCCCGCCCTGTCCTTATAACTTCCAGTTTGGCCATAACCTGTAATTGAACAATAAATTAAACGCGGGTTAATTTCTGCAAGGGTGGCATAGTCCAGCCCTAAACGGCGCATGACATCTGGCCGAAACTGCTCAATCACAATATCAAATTCAGAAATTTTGGCTTTAATCAGATCAATACTTGCAGCATCTTTTAAGTCGAGAACGATCGACTGCTTATTTCGGTTTAGATAACTATGCGCAGTCGCCTGTCCATTTGCATAGGGCGGCATAATCCGAATGAGATCTGGACGTGATGGAGATTCAATATGGATGACTTCTGCCCCCATATCGGCTAAATACATTGTGGCGAAAGGTCCAGGTAAGAGCGTCGAGAAATCGAGAACTTTAAGTCCATTTAATGCAGTCGTCATCGTTTTTTTAACCACTATTATTCGAATTTTCTTTTATATTAGTTAAGCAAATATTCTAAAACAATGTCATGTTCAGCCATTTACCTTGATCATTTCGGCAATTTAACATGTAAAAAGTGCTTTTACACTGTTGTAAATCGCCAATTTATTTTTTTAGACGGTCATTTAGGTCAATTTAAAGTGAACATCAAAGAGACTGAAGGATTCAATATGAGTCGCGATACGATTAGCATCCACTTCGTGAATGCGGCTTTGACAGGCGTAAAGCGCCTTGGCATGGATGTCGAGACGTTACTTTCACATGTGGGTATCGAAGCGGAACTATTACGTCAACCTAAAGCTCGAATCTCACCAGAACAATATACCCGTTTTATAAAAATGTTATGGATGGTCACACAAGACGAACACGTTGGTTTCGATGTACAACCGCGTCGTTTGGGCACTTTTGCCATTATGTGTCAGTTGATTATTCATGCAAAAACCTTGGGCCAAGCCCTTGAACTTTCATCTCAATTTTACAAATTATTTGGTGATGAATGGTCAGTAACGCTGGAGCGTGACAAACACGAAGCACGTTTAGTACCTCTCATTCCAAAAACATTAGATCCGGATCATTTCATTACTGAAAGTATGCTCATGATCTGGCATGGATTGGCATCATGGCTGATTGAACGTCGCTTACCATTAGAACGTGTTCATTTTAGCTATCCACGTCCTGCACATGCAGATGAATATGACGCGTTATTCTTTGCGCCGGTTATGCAATTTGACGCACCGCGTACCGAAATAACCTTTGCGGCTGATTATCTTGATTTGCCAATTCGCCAAGATGAAAAAACATTAGAAGAATTCTTAAAAGCAGCCCCTGCTCAGCTTTTAGTAAAATTCAAAAACACCAATTCGTTGACTTCACGTATTCGTGAAGTACTCAAAAGCCAGATTGGTGAAGAAATGCCAACGCTCAATGACGTTGCATCAATGTTGTATTTATCTCCGCAAACTTTACGCCGCCGCCTAGCTGCCGAAGGTAAAAGCTATCAGGGCGTGAAAGACGCTTTACGCCGAGATGCTGCGATTCATTTATTACTCAATCCTGAGTTAACACTTGAAGATGTTGCTCAGCAAGTTGGTTTTAGTGAAACCAGTACATTCCACCGTGCATTTAAAAAGTGGACTGGTGTTACTCCCGGTCTATATCGCCAGCTCCATGGTTACCATTAATTCTTAAATCTCTTTAGTTTCACATTTAGCCCAAGTTCAACTTGGGCTTTTTTGTATCGCCATTGGCAAAAATCATCACCTGACTGGTGCGCTTATCGTCATTGCACTCCCTCTTAAAAACAGTACACTCAAAACACGACAAAGTTTAAGTAATAAAAAAAGGAACTGTTATGAGCGAGGCTTATATTATTGACGCCATTCGCACACCACGCGGAAAAGGAAAAAAAGACGGCTCTCTTTACGAAGTAAAACCAATCACATTACTCACCACTCTATTAAACGAATTACAGCAACGCCATCAACTCGATACATCTAAAGTAGATGATATTGTTCTGGGCTGCGTCACACCAATTGGTGATCAGGGCGGTGATATTGCCAAAACAGCAGCGATTGCAGCGGGCTGGAATGATGATGTTGCAGGTGTGCAAATTAACCGCTTTTGTGCTTCAGGTTTAGAAGCGGTCAACATGGCAGCCATGAAAGTTCGTTCTGGTTGGGAAGATTTAGTGGTTGCTGGTGGCGTTGAATCAATGTCACGTATCCCAATGGGTTCTGATGGCGGACCATGGGCCTTAGATCCGGAAACCAACCTTAAATCATCTTTTGTTCCACAAGGTGTTGGCGCTGACCTCATTGCAACCTTAGATGGCTATAGCCGAGAAGATGTTGATAATTTTGCCGTAAAGTCACAACAAAAAGCAGCGGCAGCTCAAGCAAATGGTTATTTCGATCAATCAGTTGTGCCAGTTAAAGATCACGCAGGTGTTGTGATTTTAGAAAAAGATGAATTTATTAAAGGCAATACCACACTTGAAGGTCTTGCAAAACTCAACCCAAGTTTTGAAATGATGGGGCAAATGGGCTTTGATGCTGTTGCCCTACAAAAATATCCAGAAGCACAAAAAGTAAATCATGTTCATCATGCCGGTAACTCATCAGGTATTGTCGATGGAGCAGCTCTCGTTTTACTGGCTTCAGAAAAAGCAGTGAAAGAACAAAACTTAAAACCACGCGCTAAAGTTTTGGCGACTGCCCTAGTCGGTACCGACCCAACCATCATGTTAACTGGCCCTGCCCCTGCCGCACGCAAAGCTTTGGAAAAAGCTGGTTTAACAATTGATGATATTGACCTATTTGAAGTCAACGAAGCATTTGCAGCTGTCGTGATGCGTTTTATTAATGAGCTCAATGTGCCTGCTGAAAAAGTCAACGTAAATGGCGGTGCGATTGCTTTAGGCCATCCCTTAGGAGCAACCGGTGCCATGATTTTGGGTACATTACTTGATGAGCTTGAACGTCAAAATAAAAAACGCGGTTTAGCAACGCTCTGTGTCGGCGGTGGTATGGGTATTGCCACCATTATTGAACGTGTATAAAAATTTAGGAATATATAAAGATGAGTGCAATTCAATACGAAAAAAATGCCGACAATATTGTCATTTTAACGCTTGATTCAACTGGTCAGTCTGCAAATACCATGAATGCCGAGTTTCGTGACTCGCTTGATGAGGTCACCCAGAAACTTAAAGCAGAAACAGAACTTTCAGGTGTTATTTTTCGCTCAGCAAAAAAAACTTTCTTTGCTGGTGGTGATTTAGATGAACTGATTCAAGTTCAACCTGAGCATGCAACTGACTTTTTCAATATGGTTGAGAAGTTAAAAGGTCATCTAAGAACGATTGAGACACTAGGGATTCCCGTGGTTGCAGCATTGAATGGCACGGCACTGGGCGGAGGATGGGAAATCGCATTAAGTTGCCATCACCGTATTGCAATCAATGACCCGAAAAGCAAATTTGGCCTACCAGAAGTTACCTTAGGTTTACTACCGGGCGGTGGTGGTATTGTACGTATGGTCCGTCTGCTTGGTCTTCAAAATGCATTCCCATTTTTAATGGAAGGTAAGCAGTTCGGTGTCGATAAAGCCAAATCTTTAGGCTTAATTCATGACACAGCTGAAAATGAACAAGAACTTTTAGATAAAGCGATTGCTTGGATCAAAGCCAATCCAAAATCTCAACAGCCTTTTGATGTGAAGGGTTATAAAATTCCGGGTGGCGATCCAAAAACTCCGGCAGTTGCACAAGTTCTTGCCATTGCACCAGCCATGTTAAAAGACAAAACCAAGGGTTGCTACCCTGCTCCTGAAGCGATTATGGCTGCCGCAGTTGAAGGTGCTCAAGTTGATGTCGATACCGCCTTGCGCATCGAGTCTCGCTACTTTACTCAACTAGCAACAGGCCAAATTTCTAAAAATATGATTGGCACTTTCTGGCACGGCCTAAATGCAATTAAGTCGGGTGCTAGCCGTCCTGCTGATATTGCAAAATGGCAAGCTACTAAAGTGGGCGTGTTGGGTGCGGGCATGATGGGTGCCGGTATTGCCTACGCCACTGCAATTAAAGGCATTCCTGTTATCCTTAAAGATGTATCTGTTGAAAATGCTGAAAAAGGCAAAGCATATTCACAAAAGCTCTTAGATAAACGTGTTTCACAAGGCCGCATGACGGCAGAAAAACGTGATCAGATTTTATCGCTCATTACGGCTACAGCTTCTGCTGAAGACTTACAAGGTTGTGACCTGATTATTGAAGCCGTATTTGAAAACCAAGAGCTCAAAGCGAAAGTCACTCAAGAAGCTGAACAATACTTAGCGCCTAATGGTGTAATGGCATCAAATACATCCACCCTACCGATTACAGGTTTAGCGCAAGCAAGCAAGAATGATAAAGCATTTATCGGTCTGCATTTCTTTAGCCCTGTCGACAAAATGCAGTTGGTTGAGATTATTAAAGGTAAAAACACCTCCGCAGAGACACTTGCCAAAGCCTATGACTTTGTACAGCAAATTGGAAAAACGCCAATTGTTGTCAATGACAGCCGTGGCTTCTTTACCAGTCGTGTGTTTGGTACTTTTATTCAAGAAGGTATGCGCTTACTTGCAGAAGGCGTCCATCCAGCGCGTATTGAAATGGCAGCACTGAAAGCTGGCATGCCGGTAGGACCACTTGCGATTCAAGATGAAGTGTCTTTAACTTTAACCGAGCATGTTGCAAGTGAAACGCGTAAGGCACTACAAGCTGAAGGCAAAGAGTTACCGAAAACACCGGTAGATGAAGTGATTCATACCATGATTCATGAATTAAACCGTAAAGGTAAAGCTGCTGGCGCAGGTTTTTATGATTATCCTGAAAATGGCAAAAAGCACCTATGGGAAGGCTTAAACCGTTGGCAAAAAGATCATGATATCTCCGAGCAAGATATGATTGACCGTATTTTGTTTGTACAAGCCTTAGATACCCTACGTTGCTACGAAGAAGGGGTATTAGAGTCAGTGATTGATGCCAATGTCGGTTCTATTTTTGGAATTGGTTATGCCCCGTGGACGGGAGGAGCGATTCAATTCTTAAATCAATATGGTATTGATAAAGCACAAAAACGTGCCGAAGAGTTGGCTGCCAAATATGGTGAGCGCTTCACGCCCCCAACGTTACTAAAAACTAAAGCTGAGCAGAAGCAAAATATTCAATAAGTTAGAGCTCTTGAATATTCAAAAATTGCATAAACCTTACCCATATAAATATATTTTATTTATATGGGTTTTTCTTTATGACCTTTAAGATTTCAGCCTTATACCTAAATATGCTATAAATAGACTTCATTTCTGTGCTTCTACAGCACATTCGAGATATCCTTATGTCCGATAAAAATTCTTCCGAATCAGCAATTTTAGGCTGGAAATTTGTTCTAATCGTCGGTGTTTTAAGTGCGATCTTCCTTGGCTTTTTCTATTTAGCAATGAGTAATGAGCCTGACTATATGCCAGGGGCACAGCGCAAAGCTCAACAGCATGAAATGCAGCAAAAAGCTGAGAAATCAACAGATCAGCAAACTCAGCATGACAATATGCCTGAAATGGACATGCAAGAACATCAGCATTCACATCAGTAATCAGATATTTTTCAAATGACAGATTTTTCTCGCAATGCACTGGTTGTAGAAGGTGGAGGCATGCGTGGTGCCTTTACCAGTGGTGTACTTGATGCTTTTCTACAACAGCAGTTCAACCCTTTTGATTTATACGTGGGCGTATCTTCTGGTTCGACCAATGTAGCTAACTACCTGGCAGGCCAACAAGGTCGCACGTTAACCTTCTATATTGATCATTCACTACGTCCTGAATTTATCGATTACAAGCGCTTCTTTAAAGGTGGGGATTTACTCGATTTAAAATGGATGTGGGAAATTGGCGAACAAGAGCACCCGCTTGACCAGCAACGTCTTTTTGCGAGCAACCCTGATTTTTATATGGTACTCACCCATGCTAAAACTGGTCATGCTGAGTATCTTCGTGCTGGTAAAGATAATTTGCTAAATGCACTGCGTGCTTCTAGCTCAATTCCGGTTTTAACTCGTCATCCCGTCGATATTATGGGTGAACCCTACTTTGATGGCGGCGTTGCAGATGCTCTACCCGTTCGCTGGGCGGCTCAGCAAAGTGGTGTCAAAAAGCTATTAGTTTTACGTACTCGTCCGAAGAACTATTTTAAAGCAAGTAGTCGAGGCGACCAATTCCTTGCGAAATATGCTTTTAAACACCATTATGGTTTTGCAAATAGTTTGCGTAACCGCTGTGCCCGTTATAATGCTTCAGTTGAATTTGTTCGTAGCAGTAACCCAGAACAGCAAATTTTAGAGGTATGTCCACCTCCTCTTAAAAATATGGCAGGGCGTTTAACGACAAATCCGAAAAAGCTTCGTTACAGTTATGAAGTTGGTTTGGAAACAGGCTTACAGGCCATCGAAAACTGGAATGCGATGAAGTAGTTCAAAGTTGAGATTTCTAAAAAGGAATCTCAACTTAACGCTAAAGTCATATCAATATGTGGAATACCACAGTCTTGGTAAACTTCACCCTGCACTTTGAAACCTAAAGCTTCGTAAAAAGCCGTCACATAGGTTTGCGCAGAAAGCTTTAAATAAGGCAATTTATGTTGGCGCGCATATTCAATAATATGCTGCATTAGAATTTTACCTATACCCTGCTTTCGATAAAGCATTAAAACAGCAACACGCCCTACGCTATGCTGTGGCAACAAACGTGCTGTAGCGATAGGCTGCTCTTTGTCATACACCATAAAGTGCATAGCTATGCTGTCAAAATCATCCCATTCATCTTCGGGTGCAATGCCTTGCTCTTGAATAAAGACTTGTTCACGGATGTATTTAGCACCTTTCTCAAGCTGTTCCCAATCACCCGCTATAACTTTATACATCCACTCACCTTCCTAGCATTTGCAGCCAATATTTTCGATCGGCAACTGGTCTTGTAATAACAATTCCAAAGTCTGTTTTTTAATTCCATACATTTCTTTCAATGCTTGAATTTGAGCCATAATCTTGGCATCAGGTTGTGTCACGTTTTTGCGTTTAGTCGCCAAAATCATTTTATTTTTGCTGGTATGTTCAAGCGATACAAACTCAAAAACTTTAGTTTCATAACCATATGCTTTTAAAAGTAACGCACGTAAGGTATCGGTCAACATCTCGGCTTGTTGTCCCGCATGAATACCAAACTGTAGCATGGGTTGTAAAACTTCAGGACTATGTAGTTGTGGACGCAACTCTTTGTGACAGCATGGTGCGCACATAATCATCGAAGCATTTAAACGAATTCCCGTATGGATAGCGAAATCAGTCGCAATATCACATGCATGTAAAGCAATCATCACGTCCAGCTTTTCCGGCTGATAACTACGAACGTCACCTTCAAAAAAGTCTAAATGATTAAAATGTACTTTTTCTGCAACGTTCTGGCAAAACTCCACTAAGTTACGGCGCAGCTCTACACCAGTAATGAGCGGAACCTTTTGTTGTTCTTGTAAATAATCATACAAGGCAAAAGTTAAATAACCTTTTCCTGAACCAAAATCGACAATATTTAACTCTTTTTGCTCAGCATCAATTTGTTCGTATGCACTCGCAAAAATTTCGATAAATTTATTAATCTGTTTCCATTTACGAGCCATGCTTGGAATGATTTGAGCTTTCTCATCGGTAATGCCAAGCTCTTTTAAAAATGCACTACCCTGCTGTACATAACGCTGTTTCTCACGGTCATGTGCTTGTACAGTTGGAGCGGTAGTCACGCTTTGCTTTTTACCCATATTAAGCATGGCTTTTTTCTTATTTTTTTTAAGCTGGATTTCTTGATGAGTGGAAAATAAATTCGCTTGTTTGCATTGCGTAATCAGTGCTGCAATCTGTTCTAAGCCATCTTCGAATGAATAATTTTTAGTCACATCTTGGGTGGTATGATGATATAGCGCGGAAAGTTGTTTTTTTCCATGTAACTCCACAACACGGAAAGTAATTTTTTCCAGCTGTGTCAACTCTCCTTTATATTGGCTCAAAATCAAACGCTCAAAAGTCTGCTGATCAAGCATTTGTTTGATTTCATGAAAGAATTGCTGTTCTTGCTCAAAGGAGAAAACCGACACTGATATACCTAAAAAATGGTGACTCATATAAAGTGAAAGTTTAAAGGGTATAGGATTAAAAATAAAATAACTTTACGACTGTTTTGTATTTCTATACATTTGTATTTTTAATCAAAAAATAAACTTATGAGTAAATCGGTGTTAGAAACCTACGACCCAAAAGAAGAACTTTTTAATGCCTACAGCCATGGCGCTGGTGTGGTTATGGCAGTAGTTGCCTCTGTCTTTTTAATTATAAAAGGATCTTATCTTTCCACTGCCCAGTGGGTAGGTTTATGGGTATATGCTTTTAGCTTAATTCTCGTGTTTACTAGTTCGACTCTCTATCATTTTGCACAAACACAAAATTTACGTTACTGGTATAAAAAACTCGATCACACGGCTATTTATTATTTAATTGCTGGAACATATACCCCGTTCTTAAGCATTGCTATACCTACACAAAAAGCTCATATTTTACTTATTGCGCTCTGGAGCATTGCTGCAATTGGTACACTTTTCAAGTTAGTTTTTATTCACCGTTTTCAGAAAATTTCGCTACTTGCTTATGTTCTTATGGGTTGGCTTGCCGTTTTTGTAATGGATGATATGCGAACCTATTTAAGCAAAGATACTTTGATGTTATTGATTACTGGAGGTTTAGCTTACACCGTTGGAGCATTGTTTTACGCGTTAAAAAAGGTAAGATATACCCATGCGATATGGCATATTTTTGTGCTTTTAGGTGCAGGTGCACACTTTCTTGCTATCTATTGGTACGTTGTTTAGTCCATTTTTCACTCATATTCAGTGATCCTGAAAGAGTCATGGATGATGTTCTTTCACGCTATTCTTTTAAGAAAAATATGCCTTTAAAGAGAATAGTAAATTAAAAATAAATTTTAACTGATATAAGGACTTATATGGAGTCAACCTCTGCGACTGCTGCTCCTGTAGTAGCCACCAATTCGAAAACACGGGTTTTGTTTGCAAGTTTAGTCGGTACAACCATTGAGTTCTTCGACTTTTATATCTATGCAACTGCTGCCGTTATCATTTTTCCACACCTATTTTTCCCTGCCAGTAGTGGTAGTGCCGCAGTCTTACAATCACTTGCAACTTTTGCGATCGCCTTTATTGCCCGTCCTATCGGTGCAGCACTATTTGGGCATTTAGGAGATCGTATAGGTCGTAAAGCAACATTGGTGGCAGCATTGCTCACTATGGGTATCTCAACCGTATGTATTGGGTTATTACCAACCTATGCTCAGATTGGAATTGTCGCGCCTTTATTGCTTGCCTTATGCCGTTTAGGACAAGGCTTAGGCTTAGGTGGTGAATGGAGTGGTGCTGTTTTACTTGCTACAGAAAATGCACCTGAAGGCAAACGTGCATGGTATGGCATGTTCCCTCAGCTTGGCGCACCTATCGGTTTTATTTTAGCAACTGGTTCATTTTTACTTCTAAGTGCTGCTATTCCTGAGCAAGCATTCATGCAATGGGGCTGGCGTATTCCTTTTATTGCAAGTGCTGTCTTGGTTATTGTTGGCTTATACATTCGTTTAAAACTTCATGAGACCCCTGCTTTCCAAAAGGTTTTAGATAAGCAAAAAGAAGTTAATATTCCATTTAAAGAAGTGGTGACTAAACACACGGGCAAACTTATTCTCGGTACAATTGCAGCAATCTGTACCTTCGTTGTGTTTTATTTAACTACAGTATTCGCACTTAACTGGGGAACAACCAAACTAGGCTATGCGCGTGGTGAGTTCTTAGAACTTCAACTGTTTGCAACCCTTTGCTTTGCAGCCTTTATCCCTCTTTCTGCCATTTTTGCAGAAAAATTTGGCCGTAAAGCTACTTCTATTGGTGTATGTATTGCTGCTGCAATTTTCGGACTGTTTTTCTCTAGTATGTTAGAGTCTGGAAATACACTCATTGTATTTTTGTTCTTGTGTACTGGCTTATCAATTATGGGCTTGACCTATGGTCCAATTGGTACTGTCCTTTCAGAAATTTTCCCAACCTCAGTACGTTATACGGGTTCAGCTTTAACGTTTAACTTGGCTGGTATTTTTGGTGCTTCTTTTGCACCGCTTATTGCAACTAAACTTGCTGAAACATATGGTTTATATGCAGTTGGTTATTATCTTACAGCAGCATCACTTTTATCATTAATCGCGTTTTTATTAATACGCGAAACAAAAAATGTAGATGTAAATAATCAGATTTAAATATTTTCAAACACCCTGATATAAAAAAGCCGGTTCAAAATTGACCGGCTTTTTTATATATAGAACTTAGTTCAATGATGCAGGATTTGCAGGTGTAACACTGTTTGGTACAGCCGGAGCAGTTACATTATTCGCTGCAACTGCTGCCGCACCAGCAACAGCAGCTTCACCAATTAATGCAACTTTTGCTTTTTCTTGGCTCTTTGGAGATAGAGCTGGGTTACTTGCAACAATACGGTTAATATTTGCAGAGTTTGCTGGAGCGATCGCAGCAGTTTGTAAAATGATTGGGCGATTACCCGTATTACCCAATGTGTAACGAATACCTGTACGAGGGCTAATCACCGTCGTATTTTCTTGTTTCACTACAGCCTGAGCCGAAGTTGGGCCTTTTGCCGCAAGTACTTTATCAACCGTTGTGGTTTGAGGGGCTGAAGCTGTTTCTGCTGCGAAAACAAAACTTGGCACAGCAAGAACAGTTAAAAATAAAGGTTGTAATACTTTTTTCATTGTCTTTCCAACATACACTCTGGATGAGAAGTAAATAGCATTTAATGCTTAAAACTGCAAACATTATTCACAGGCTTACTACAAACGAAAAAAAAGCAGAACAAACGTTCTGCTTTTTTTATAACACAAATTAAATTTTGCCGTGACACTGTTTATATTTCAAACCAGAACCACATGGACATGGAGCATTACGACTTTCAGGTACAGGGAACGTTTGTTGTTCAGTAGCCGACTCATTAAGTGCTTCTTGAGAAGCGGTCACTTCACCTGTTAAACCATCCACATCATCATGTTCAAAAGAAAGCTTCATTGCTTCTGCTTGTTGCTGCTGTTGAGCTTCCATTTCTGCAAGCTCTTCTGGTGTTGGGATATGTACGCGAGACAGATCAGTTACAACATCAGTTTTAATTACACCCAGCATGTTCACGAACAAGTTAAATGCTTCTTTCTTATATTCCTGCTCAGGATTTTTTTGCGCATAGCCACGTAAGTGGATACCTTGACGTAAATAATCCATTGCAGCCAAATGATCTTTCCAATGGCGATCAAGAGAATTTAAAACGAAATGACGCTCAAGCATTGCTGCAGATTCATCACCCATTTGTGCACGGCGCTGACGATAACGCGCAATCACTTCATCACTGATGCGTTCAACCAAGCCTTCTTCATCAAGACGTCGATCTTGTTCTAGCCATTCTTGAACTGGTAGCTCAATACCCAAATCAATACGTAAAGCATTTTCTAAGCCTTCCACATCCCATTGGTCATGAATTGACTCTGGTGGAATAAAGTTAGCAATCATCGCCTGCATTACTTCACGATGCATTTCTTCAACGTATTCTTGTAAAGTATTTTCAGCTAAGATTTCGTCGCGTTGTGAATAAATGATCTTACGTTGTTCATTATTCACATCATCATATTTAAGTAAGTTTTTACGAATATCGAAGTTACGTGCTTCAACTTTACGCTGCGCGTTTTCGATAGAACGGCTTACCATTTTGTGTTCAATCGCTTCATCTTCTTTAAGTCCCATTGCACGCATCATGGCAACGACACGATCGCCTGCGAAAATACGCATGAGGTCATCTTCAAGAGATAAATAGAAACGAGAAACACCAGGGTCACCCTGACGGCCCGCACGACCACGTAACTGGTTGTCAATACGGCGTGATTCATGGCGTTCAGAACCAATAATGTGCAAGCCACCTGCTTGCAATACATCTTCATGGTCCTGTTCCCATTGCGCTTTTAGACGCGCTTCATCTTCAGGGGTAGGATTTTCAAGTTTGGCAAGTTTCGCTTTCCAGTTACCCCCAAGGATAATATCTGTACCACGACCGGCCATGTTTGTTGCGATTGTTACTGCATTCGGGCTACCTGCCTGAGCAATAATGTCTGCTTCACGCTCATGTTGTTTTGCGTTCAAAACTTCATGATGAATACCAGCTTGCTTCAATTTAGACGATAGAATTTCACTGGCTTCAATCGTTGCCGTACCAATAAGAATTGGTGCAACACCCTGCTGACGAATATTCATAATTTCTTGAATAATCGCGTTATATTTACCATTACGGTTTAAATAGATTAAATCGTTCTGGTCATTACGAATCATAGGTCGGTGTGTCGGAATAATAACGACGTCCAGGCCATAAATTTCTTTCATTTCCGCAGCTTCAGTATCGGCAGTACCTGTCATACCTGAAAGCTTTTTATAAAGACGGAAATAGTTCTGGAAAGTAGTTGTTGCTAAAGTCTGGTTTTCAGGTTGAATAGCCAAACCTTCTTTCGCTTCAACTGCTTGGTGTAAGCCTTCTGACCAACGACGGCCCGGCATCGTACGGCCAGTATGCTCATCAACAATAACGACTTCACCGTCATGAATAATATAGTGAACGTCGCGTTGGAATAGGAAGTGCGCACGAATAGCCGCAGAAACATGGTGAACGAGGTTTAGATTTGTAGCTGAATATAAGCTTTCGCCTTCCGCTAACAAACCCATTTGAATAAGTTCTTGTTCTACAGTTTCATAACCAATTTCAGTCATTTCAACTGAACGCTGCTTTTCATCAATCCAGAAATGTCCGCCATCGGCAACTTTTTCTTCTTTTTGCGGGCGTAATTTTGGTGGAATAGTATTGATGGCAGTATAGAGGTGTGAAGAATCTTCACTTTGACCAGAAATAATTAATGGCGTACGCGCCTCATCAATCAAGATTGAGTCGACTTCATCGATAATGGCATAGTGCAAACCACGTTGTTTCTTTTCTGCTAAAGAAAACACCATGTTGTCACGCAAGTAGTCAAAACCAAATTCGTTATTGGTACCATAGGTAATATCAGCTAGATAGGCAGCTGCTTTTTCTGCTGGTTCTTGCATTGAATAAATTGTACCAATGCTTAGACCTAAAAATTCAAATAAAGGGCGGTTTAACTCAGCATCACGTTGTGCCAAATAATCGTTTACAGTAATGACATGAACGCCTTCACCACTTAATGCATTTAAGTAACACGCTAAAGTCCCCATAAGGGTTTTACCTTCACCGGTACGCATTTCGGCAATTTTGCCTTCATGTAAGGTAATACCACCAATTAACTGGACATCGTAGTGGCGCATACCCATTACACGTTTTGCTGCCTCACGACAAACTGCAAACGCCTCAGGGAGTAACTTATCTAAACTTTCGCCATTGTTATAACGTTGTTTGAATTCTGGAGTTTTTGCAGATAAGTCTGCATCGCTTAAAGCTGATATCGTCGGCTCGAGCGCATTGATTTGCTCAACAATTTTGCGCATGCGTTTGAGTTCACGCTCATTTTTTGTACCGAAGATACCTCCGATCAGACTTGCCAACATGGATAAACTCTCTAAATCTTGCTTGGTCAAATGAATAAATTTTTTCTCAGTCGTTTATTATGGTGTCAGAAATTTGAAGTACAAGGGGTTTGCACAAAACCCATAAAAAAAATCTGATCATTAGACAAATGGTTTTACCCATTTTCTAAGCCCCTTTAAAGCATCTGACACCTAAAAACTCGACATTAATGCTCATCTATTGAGCACAACTTCCGAGAAATCTAATTTAGCAAATTTATCTTAAAGTTACATTGATTCAGCCCATAAATTCATATGTTTTGGTCATATATATTTACACTTATATAAAAAGTTCATAATAAAATATAAAAACAATAATTTTAATAATAAATAAATTGCGGCATAGTCATTTCAACATATAACAAATTTTAAGCAATTGAGGATTTATCATGACATTACGATTAGGCGACACAGCCCCTGATTTTCAACAAGAATCAAGCGAAGGCACTATTAATTTTTATGATTTTCTAGGTGATAGTTGGGGCATTTTATTTTCACACCCAGCCGACTATACGCCAGTATGTACAACTGAATTGGGTTATACAGCAAAACTAAAAGATGAATTTGAAAAACGTAATGTTAAAGCAATTGCCTTATCTGTAGATGATGTAGAGTCGCACAAAGGCTGGATTAATGACATTAATGAAACTCAAAATACTACAGTCAATTTTCCAATTATTGCTGACAAAGACCGCAAAGTATCTGAGCTATACGGTTTTATTCATCCCAATGCCAGTGAAACCCTTACTGTTCGTTCTTTAGTGATTATTGACCCAAATAAAAAAGTTCGTCTAATCATCACCTACCCTGCTTCGACTGGTCGTAACTTTAATGAAGTCTTACGTGTTGTTGATTCATTACAATTAACCGATAAGCATAAAGTAGCTACACCAGCGAACTGGCAACAAGGTGAAGATGTGGTCATTGTCCCTTCTTTAAAAGATGAAGAGGAAATTAAACAACGCTTCCCTAAAGGTTATACTGCGGTGAAACCTTATTTACGCCTCACACCACAGCCTGAAAGCAATAAAACCGACTAAAGGTTTTATTGCTTGCAAGACAAACGCAGTGCGTAGGTAAACATCTGAAAGATTCCCTAAAAAACCAATAAAGGGCATATTCAATAATGAGAAAAAACAAAGAAAACTAACTAAAGCACATAAACAAATATTTCTACCTCAAAAGCCATCTCACCCGATGGCTTTTTTTACATTAATGAATACACATGGTTTTTACTGTTGAGATCAGTTATAACTTCCCAAGAGTTTGTGCAAAAAACAAAAATCATGATCCATAAAATTCATCATTTAAAATGCGGCAGTATGTGCCCTGTATGTGCACCTTTATTTGGGCAGAGAGGCTGGAAAGCTGAAATTGTTTGTCATTGTCTTTTGGTAGAAACTGATCGAGGCCTTGTACTGATTGATACCGGATTTGGCCTACAAGATTATCTACACATGCAACAGCGCCTTGGCTCTTTAGTCAAACGGTTGGGGAAAATTGAACCGAATCTTGAGTTCAGTGCTATCCAACAAATTCAGAAACTGGGTTTCCATCCTAAAGATATACAGCACATTTTTGTGACTCACCTCGACTTTGACCATGCAGGCGGAATTTCAGACTTCCCCCACGCCACTGTCCATGTTTTAGCCAATGAATATAATGCTGCACAACTACCTAATTTTAAAGGTAAGCTTCGTTATAGAACTAATCAATATAAACAACATCGGTACTGGAACTTTGTTGAGTATCAACAAGGTGAAAAATGGTTTAACCTTGAAAAAGTAAAAGGTTTCCCCCTATTTCAAGATGAAATTTTAATGGTGCCATTATTGGGCCATTCTGCTGGACATTGTGGTATTGCGATAAAACAACAAAATCAATGGTTATTATTTTGTGGAGATGCTTACTACTCACACCTAGAGCTAAATCCAGCAAATAAATTAAGATCTCTTAGCCTTCTAGAAAAGACATTTGCAGAAGACAATGAAAAGCGTCTTATTAACCTAAAAAAATTACAGCATCTGGCTCAACATGAGCCAACGATTGAGATCATTTGTGCACATGACCCCCATGAGCTTCGGCGGTACCAAACATGAAAAATTTTTCACTTATTGCATTTGCGGTCTGTTTAAGCCTTCAAGGATGTATGCAACACGAAAGTATTGCCCATGAGCACAGACCTCACGATTGGGGAACCTTAGTTTCTCAAACTCATAATTTTTATCAAATTAGCAATGATGTTTTCCGGAGTGAACAGCCCGATGCAGCAATGATTCCCGAATTAAAACACCATCAAATTGGGACTATTATTAACTTAAGAGCCAAAGCATCAGATGATTTAGTCTTTAAAAATGAAGACTTTACTCTTGTTCATATTCCGATTAATACATGGGCAATTGATCGACAAGATTTATTACAAGTTATGCAGCAAATCCAGCTTGCCAAGCAAAATAATCAACGTGTTTTACTACATTGCTATCATGGTTCAGACCGTACAGGAGCGAGCGTCGCCATGTATCGAATTATTTTTGAAAACTGGGCAATTGATGATGCAGTGAAAGAAATGAAACAAGGGGGTTATGGTTATCATATTATTTGGAAGAATATTGACCGTTTATTTACCCCTGAAAATGTAAAATGGATTCAACAGCAACTGTCGAATCCATCTTAATTAGATTTCAGAATAAAATTTAATCTGACTTACGCTGATCTAAAGGCACCCAGTCAATCACCCAAGCTGACTTCATATTTAAACTGGCGTCAGAAGTAATTTTCTTACGTGTAGTATCTGCCGTATCTCTATCTTTTGCAGGGCCAACCATAATACGGATACCTTTACTGGTTGGGCTCGTCGTAACCTTATAGCCTTTTGCACGTAATTTAGAGACTACAGCATCTGCATTTGCTTGGTTAGCAGCCAATGCAACTTGTACCATCCATTTTTTATCACCATTTTCAAGCAACTCACGTGCTTTCTCTGCTTCAGCTTTTTTCTCGGCCTCTGCCTTACGTTTCGCTTCAGCTGCTTTCTTATCTGCTTCTGCTTGACGTTTAGCTTCAGCAGCCTTTTTGTCCGCTTCTGCTTGGCGCTTCGCCTCTGCAGCCTTCTTATCCGCTTCTGCCTGACGTTTTGCCTCAGCTGCTTTCTTATCTGCTTCTGCTTGGCGTTTAGCCTCTGCTGCTTTCTTGTCTGCTTCTGCCTGACGTTTTGCCTCTGCTGCTTTCTTATCCGCCTCAGCTAAGCGTTTCGCTTCAGCAGCTTTTTTATCTGCATCCGCTTTAGCCGGATCTACTGACTTTTTTGTATCAGTTTGCTGTCCTTTTGCCTTATTCTCACTACCCGCGACTTCAGGAGGAATATTATCGGAACTTTCTTGTGCAGCAGCTCGGCGGGCATTAATCGCGGCATATTCAGCAGCAGCTTTACGAGCCGCATCCGCTTCTGCCTGTTGTTGCATTGCCAAGAATTCGGCAGCACGAGCCTCTTGTTCTGCTACAGCTTTTTCACGAGAACGGCGCTGTTCTTCAAGAAGACGTTTTTCTGTTTCAACATCAACTGCAAGTGGCTGTAGCTGTACCATCTGCCCTTCTTGTGCTGATTGCTTTGGCTTAGCTTGTAATTTCGGTGATGTTGAAGTTTGGGGTTGAACATCTACCTGTTTTATTTCTTCATTTCCTTTTAGAAGTAATGCTGCCAATAAAACACCACCACCTAATAAAACAACGCCACCCATCCAGCGTTGTTTGTTATTCATTGACATTCTTCCAAATACTCCCAAATCGCTTCTAAAGTATGAAACGAACCACAGGCTAAAATCAGCTGATTGTTATTTGTTTGCTCAAGCGCTGATTTAAAAGCCTCTTTGATATTGCCAAATTGTTGTATTGTCTGGCCTTGCAGGGCGTCATTCAATTGCTGAATCGGTGCAGCACGCGGCACATTCAACTCAGCAATTTTCCAATGTAAAACAGTAGGTTTCAACAAATCGACTACTGATTTTATATCTTTATCTGCCAGCATTGAAAATACTGCGACAACTTCTGTGTACTGTTTATTGTATTCTAAGAAATTTCGCAATTGCTTTAACAAAAATTCAACACCATGAGGATTGTGTCCGGCATCAAAAATAATGGTTTTTCCATTAACTTGGCGCACTTCGAAGCGTCCAGCCAAGCGGGCATTTGTAATGCCCTCCTCTAGCGCTAGTTGCGAGATTTCAAGTCCGCTATTTAATACGGCCGCAACTGCTCCTGCAATATTCTCGATTGCAAGTGTACCAAGCGGCAACCTTAAAGTGGTTCCTTCACTTGCAAAATACCAATGTTTTCCATCATCGGCGAGTTTATAAAAATAATCTCTATTAATCGCGTATAGCGTGGCTTGTGAGCTATTTGCCTTATCTTGAATCGCTTGAGGCAAAGATTGCTCACCTGCAAAAATAACAGGAATATGAGGTCGGATAATACCTGCTTTTTCAAAAGCAATTTTTTCGATGGTATCGCCTAACCAATCTGTATGGTCGAGGCCAATATTGGTAATCACGGCGATATTAGGGTCAATTACGTTGACAACATCAAGACGCCCACCTAAACCGACTTCAAGAACCCATACATCGCATTGTTGCTGTTTAAAAATAACAAAAGCAGCCAAAGTGGTTGCTTCAAAAAAAGATAGGCTTAAATCACACTCACGACGAGCCTGATCAACTTGTACAAAAGCATCAATCAAGCTTTGGTCATCAACTTCAACTCCACCTAATTTGACTCGCTCGTTAAAACGATAGATATGCGGTGATTGATACAACCCAACTTTGTACTCTTGTGCTTTTAATATAGACGCAAGCGTTGTTGTGGTTGAACCTTTCCCGTTTGTTCCAGCAACAGTAAAAACTTTGGCGTTGGGTTTAGTCACGCCTAATTTTTCTGCTACGGGAATAACACGTTCCAGACCAAGATCGATCCCTGTAACGTGAACATGGCTCCAATAATTGAGCCATGTATCTAAAGAGTCTGTTGAAAGTGGAGCTTGTTGTTTCAAGGTAAGTTCATCAATTTTGATACAAGACGAGATACAGTATCACGTAAAGCATGACGATGAACAATCTGATCGACCACACCATGATCAAGCAGATATTCTGCACGTTGGAACGGTTCTTCTAGTGTTTCACGTACAGTTTGTTCAATCACACGTTTACCGGCAAAGCCAATCATTGCTTTAGGTTCTGCAATATGGATATCACCCAACATTGCTAAAGAAGCTGTTACACCGCCATATACCGGATGTGTTAACACCACGATATAAGGTAAGCCCGCATCTTTTAATTTTTGGATTGCAGCAGAAGTACGCGCCATTTGCATAAGTGACAACATACCTTCTTGCATACGTGCACCACCAGAAGCTGCAAAGCAGATTAATGGCTGACGTTTTTCAATTGCAAGTTCAGCTGCCTTAACAAAACGGTCACCTACTACAGTACCCATTGAGCCGCCCATAAAGTCAAACTCAAAAGCACATGCAATCATATCTACGCCATTTAAGTTACCTTGCATGGCAATTAAAGCTTCCGTTTCACCAGTTTTAGTTTGCGCTTCACGCATACGGTCTGGATACGGTTTGCTATCAACAAACTTTAATGGGTCTTTCGCGCTAAACTCTTGACCTAATTCAGCCACAACATTGTCGAAGAACCAGTTTAAGCGATCGCGAGCTTTCATTCGTAAGTGTTCGTCACACTGTGGACATACATACGCATTAAAAGATATTGCTGTACGTGTCACTAAAGCATGACATTCAGGGCACTCAATAGTTGGCTCAGTAAATGTTGCTTTGAGAGTCTGTTGCTCATCTGCAACTTCAATACCTGGAACTGGACGCTGTGTCCATGGCGTCGAAGGGCTAAGAACTTTCCCTGATTTCACTTCTTGATTCATACTAACTCATCGAGCGCTGCTCGAAGCTCCTTGACTTTATTCACCGTCTGTTCAACAGCTTCATCAGCTGCCAACGTTGCAAAAGATTTAACGAAAGCACTACCTACAATCACGGCATCTGCAACACTACCCATCGCTTTCGCTGAAGCAGCATCACTAATTCCGAAACCAACGCCAACTGGAACGTTAGTCATACCTTTGATTTTTTCAATACGTGCAGCCGCTTCAGAAGTATCCAAAGTCGCTGCACCTGTTACACCTTTGAGTGAAACATAGTAGATAAACCCGCTTGCCTGATTCGCTACGTGTTGAATACGTTGATCAGTTGAAGTTGGTGCAAGTAAGAAAATCTGGTCCATATCATGTTGTTTCAAGATTGCACCAAATTCTTTTGACTCTTCCGGTGGTAAGTCCACAAGTAATAAGCCATCTACACCACATTGTTTCGCATAAGAAACAAACTTCTCGTAACCAATCACTTCAACAGGATTAAGATAACCCATTAAAACTACAGGTGTTTCCTGATCCTGCTCACGAAACTCTTTTACCATGTTCAGCGCATCTAAGGTGTTCGTCCCAGCCGCAAGTGCGCGTTCAGCAGCAAGTGCAATTACCGGACCATCAGCCATCGGGTCTGAAAATGGTAAACCAAGCTCAATGACGTCTACTCCTGCCGCAACCATTTTATGAAGTAACGGCACCGTTACTTGTGGCTGTGGATCACCCGCCATAACATAAGATACAAGCGCTTTACGTTGTTGGGACTGCAGCTTTTCAAAACGGGTGGCAAGACGTGACATAGGGTTGTGCTTTCCTTGAATTATTTAAAATTGAGGAGTTGTTTGTAGAAATACAAGAACACCGCATTTTAACGCTATTTTTTGTTCATTGAACAGGTCTAACGTTATGGCGATATTCGATTGTATGATTCATACAACCCATGGCGTACATTTATCAATATTTTGAAACTTTTCTCAATGATCAAAGCTTCCTATTTTTGGGCCATTATTGATTTACAAATTGAGCAAAAAAGCATCCAAAATTCTATTTCGTTGCATTTTTCTGGATGAGTTGTAATTGCTTTTTTCGAGTTAATAATGTTTGCCCTGTTAAATTTTTATATGCTCTTGCTAGTGCAGACTGATCCGAATAACCTAACTGGTCGGCAATTGCAGTCAGACTTTCATTTTGACTTAACAATATCTCGCAGCGTTTCATACGCTCAGCATCTAAAATTAATTTAAATGAAGTGTTTAATGCCTGTAATTGGCGCTGCAAGCTTCTAACAGAAACATTCAACTCGATGGCAATATCTTCTATTTTGGGTGCTTGCTGCTTATGCTTAAAGTATTCCTGTACGATCCAATGTATTTGCTGAACTAAATCGGCATGTATTTTCCGCTGAACTAAAGCTTCTTCAGCTTGTTTCACCAAAAGTTGCACCAAAGTTGGGTCTGCATGTTGAGGGCGAACATTTAAACTTTCACTTGCAAAAGTTAATGCATAGTAAGGCCGCTCAAATGATAATTTGCACTGAAAGAAACGTTGATAGTGAACTACTGCCCCACGCGCTCGGTGTACGAACTCTACATGCTGTAAAAGAAACTCATGTACAGGGGCAATCTGTTTAGCAAGCTGTACCATTGCAGCCAAGGTCAGCTCACTTAGTAGAATATTACTGTCGTCGACCAAAGGCCAATATAGGCGAATTTTGGAGGCATCCTGTTCAATTTGTATAGGGACAACCTGTGCACCATCAATGACCAAACGATGAAACTTTGCAATATACTCTACCACTTGACCTAAGGTATCACTTCTGGACGCCATATAACCCAAGACCCCAAAGTTGGCAGGGGTAATACAGGCTGCCATCTCTAAAGCCAAATTAGTCACATGTAATCGCGTTTCAGTTATCTCTAAAAGTTCAATAAAAAGGTCTAAAGAAGATTGAGCATCTATAGAAGCAGATAAAATATTTTGGACTTGACGTGTTTGAATTTCACTTAAATTAAGTGTCTGCCAATCTATTCCTTTTTCTTTTAAATACGTATTCCAAAGGTAGAAGTAACCATTTGAGATAGTAAATTCTTGCATGGCGCGTCCTTTTTACTGCCATTTTGTCGCAAACTGTATAAAAATTGGCGATAACTGTCAAAACAAAGCCGATCACTCGCGACATACTAATGAAAAGGTTATAGTTGCGAGAAATAAAAGATGAACGCACATGTTTCTTATCAGGTCGAACCAGTAGTTCGTAAAGAACTCGATTTTCATTTAAACGAAGTACCTCGCTTTTGGTTTAACAATGATCCTTTTTTAACTCGTATGTTTGATGCACTCAGCTTAACCTTTCCAGATGGAGAGCGTTACTTCATTGAATGTGTGCGTATGTTCCGCGATAAAATTGATGACCCTGAACTACAAAAACGAGTTGCGGATTTTATTAAACAAGAAGCTCAACATGGTATTGCACATGACAAAATGAATCAGCTCATGAAAGAGCAAGGCATGCCTGTTGACCAGTTCACAACCACCCTTAAAAAGATTTTCCGCTTTGAACTAACAAAACGTTCACCACAATATAATATTGCCATGACCGCTGCCGCTGAACATTTAACAGCGTTAATGGCAGAAACCTTTTATAGCCATAAAAAAACTTTAGAAAACGCTCATCCTTATGTTCGAGCTTTGTTTGCATGGCATGCGATTGAAGAGATGGAACACCGCGATGTAGCTTTTGATGTGATGAGACAGGTGGGAGAAGTTCCAGAGTCAACACGTCGCTTTGTGCTTGTTTTAACAACCGTACTCATGTTCGGTTTTACGCTTTACCGTACCAATATCATGTTGAAATGTGATGGCTTTAGTCCAAGAGAAAGGCTCTTGATGAATCTTAAAGGTTTACCTTGGTTCTTTGGCAAAAATGGCACATTAACAGCTATGAAAAAACAATATATGGATTGGTTTAAAAAAGATTTTCATCCAAGCCAGCATCCTGTTATTCGTCAGTATCCTGTTTGGATTGAAACTTTGGAAAAAACAAATGACCCTATTGCAGCGGGTGAAGCATTTTGGCAAGCAGGTTTATAACCTGCTTGTTACCATTTTGCATAATGTTGCTCTAGTAAACCGTATTGTTCTTTGCAATTGATTATATCGGTTGTCTCATGCTCAATAGTGCCGCTAATTTTAGCTTGCCATTGATTGAACTGACTGCCAATCATTCTTAAGTTTATATTTTCATATCGGCACCAACCAATATGCACTTGTAGATTAAGTTTTTGATCTAGTGAGCTAATTTGCCAAAGTTCATCATTTACTTTTTCAAATAAAACGTCTGTTAGCGGAAATAAAACTCCGTTAATCCATAGGCAGTTTTCATTACCAAAACTTTCATTAACACCCGAGGCTAGATTTAACCCAATACGACGCCCCTGTTCATCCCAGAAGTTACATGAGAGCCAGAACCAAGCTGTTTCAGGACGTAAAAATCCGCAAGTATCATCTAGCGATGCAAATGTCTTTTCATCAAATTGTACAACTTGATTTTGCTTATTAATGAACATCCCCTCTACAGCCAAAGTGGTCTGCTTTTGGGTATAGGTCCAACCATTGATACCTGTTGGTGTACACAAGCTTAAAATATCTGTTCCAGCGCAGAAAATACGAGCACTCAGACAAATTTCCCCATATTTAGTTACCCGAATGTATCGCACACCATTGGCATGCTGAATATCAAACTGATAAGGCGATTTAGAAAAATAACTTTGATTAAACAAAGGCTGTTCATCAAGATACGTCTTATGACCTAACGGCTGAATAGCATTCCACTCAATGACTTGCCCTGTTTCATGATCATAGATATAGAAAAAACCATGTCCAACCCAACCAATATCTGCAATGGCCAGACCAATACTATAGTGTTTATGTTGAATGCCGCAGAATTTAAATTTCTTATATTTTAATTGTTTGCGCCAGCCTTTTAGGACTTTGCCATAAGGAGTTTTATAAATATAACGTTGGACATGAATGGTGGACGGTACAGATTCAAAACGCCCATAACGAGGCTGTCCATTTTCTTGAATTAAATCCATTTACCCACTTCCATATGAATATTAGATTTCAAATGACCTATCCCACAGTCAAATATGTATTTTCCCAAATTGTTGCAGCAAAATCGCCTTTTATTAAATGAATATAGCGCCCTGCTACATAATCTATTGCTAAGCAGTCATCAATATCAATAACTCGATCTGTATGTGCTTTTTGCCACTGCCGATCTATAAATTGTTTACCTAATTGTTTGGCAACTACCGCATTCGGTGCAACCACAAACTCATAACGGTGAAGTTCACCGAATTCACTTGCATTATATCCACCCAGATTAATTAAAAATAATTTTAAATCATCCGGTTGCGGAGCAGCATCTGTAAAGTGAATTTGATAATTTTGTCCTTGAGAGCTAACTCCTGAGAACTTGGCCCAAGCATCAATATGTAATCCTTGAGCCTCACCAAACCAAGCCTGTTTAAGTTGAGGATACACTTCTTCCAAAGTATCCCCTACAGCCATGACTACATCATGAACTTCTGTGTTAGCGCGGGCATGGCGCCCGCCCAACATCACCATAAAAAAGCTTGGCATTATAGTTCTCTTACATCTCGACCATTTCTACGCCATCAATGCGTGCAACTGTCATTAAGTCTTTATCGCCACGGCCTGAAACAGTCGCAATAATAATCTGATCTTTAGACATCGTCGGTGCAAGCTTAGACACATAGGCCATCGCGTGCGAGCTTTCAAGCGCAGGAATAATCCCTTCGATTTTGGTTAAGTCACGAAAACCTTGAAGAGCCTCTGTATCATTAATCGGCACGTACTCTACACGCTTCATATCTTTCAAGAAGCTATGTTCAGGACCAACACCCGGATAATCAAGGCCCGCCGAGATACTGTGTGTCTCAATAATCTGGCCCTGTTCATCACTCATTAAATAAGTACGATTACCATGTAATACACCCACATGACCCGCATTTAACGGCGCAGAGTGTTTACCAGTTTCAATACCAAAACCAGCGGCTTCAACACCATACATTTTTACACTGGCATCGTTTAAGAACGGATAGAACAAGCCCATTGCATTTGAACCGCCACCAACACAGGCAACTAATGCATCTGGTAAGCGACCCGCTTGCTCCAAAATCTGTTTGCGTGCTTCACGACCAATAATCGACTGGAAGTCACGAACAAGTTGAGGATAAGGATGCGGGCCTGCAACTGTACCAATTACATAATACGTTGTATCAACGTTGGTTACCCAGTCACGCATCGCTTCGTTCATGGCATCTTTTAACGTTTTAGAGCCACTTTGCACAGGCACAACTGTTGCACCCAACAAACGCATACGGTAAACGTTCATCGCTTGACGCTTAACGTCTTCAGCACCCATATAAACAACACATTCAAGACCTAAACGTGCTGCAATTGTTGCTGTTGCTACCCCATGCTGGCCTGCACCAGTTTCGGCAATAATACGTTTTTTACCAGAAAGCTTTGCAAGTAGTGCCTGACCAATCGTGTTGTTTACCTTGTGTGAGCCTGTATGGTTCAAGTCTTCACGTTTAAGGTAAATTTGCGCACCACCTAACTCTTTTGACCATCGCTCAGCATAATAAAGTGGACTAGGACGACCTACATAGTAGGCGAGGTCACGGTCGAATTCTGCCAAAAACTGTTCATCATTTTTCATGCGGGAATAGAGATTTTCCAAATCTTCTAATGCCGCCATTAAAGTTTCTGACACAAAACGTCCGCCATGGATACCGAAATGCCCTGCAGCATCTGGGTACTGTGTATAGTCAATCACATTATTTTGCTGATCCACGTTGGACTCCTTGCATAAATCGTTCAATGAGTTGTTGGTCTTTTATACCTTTTGCGGACTCTACGCCTCCGCTCACATCTACTGCAAAAGCACCGGTAGTATGAATAGCGTCAATGACATTGTCAGGGGTTAAACCACCTGCCAAGATTAATGGAATATCAAGTTTCGGGAATTTAGACCAGTCAAACTGATGTCCTGTGCCCCCTTTAAGCTCAGGATGCCATGCATCGAGCAATACAGCACTGGCACCAGCTGCCTGATATTTTTGAATTTCAGCAATTACATCCAGATCAGGTTTAACCTGAATCGCTTTATACCAGCGACGTTTACAATGACGCGCTATTTCCTGACATTGTTCTGGAGTTTCATCGCCATGTAGTTGTAATACATCTAGGGGAACACAATCAAGTATATCCTGAATTTCAGTAACACTCGCGTTTACAAACAAACCCACCATTTGTACATAAGGCGGAACGAGTTTTGCTAATTCATCTGCCTGTTCAACTGTTACATTTCTTGGACTCGGCGGAAAAAAAACAAAGCCTATCGCATCTGCTCCCGCTGCAACTACTGCCTGAACATCTTGCTTGCGAGTAATTCCACAGATTTTTGCTCGTGTACGTTTTTGGTTTGATTGGCTCATGAGCTGCTTAAACTACAACCATTTCTTAAAATAAGCGCCATTGTAATGCAATTTTTGCCCCTTGCGTAAAAGTTCTCAGGGAATTGCTTTAAATGACATTGTACGAAGTAAATCGGCACTTTATACTGCGTTCAAATGGAAGCAAGTGTAAGCAATTCATGCTTTAGGGAAGCTGGTGAAAGTCCGGCACTGCCCCCGCAACGGTAACAATGTAAAGCATATTTTTTAAGTCGAAATCGACTTACACCACTGCAGTAGTGTGGGAAGGTGAATATGTCCATAAATGAATTATGGCGCTGAAGTCCGGAGACCTACTTGTTTCATCTATCTACCCGATCATTCACGTGGGGTGAATGTATGGAGCATGTTATGTCTAAATCTTTTCAACCTACTCGTCTGGTAGGGGCTATCGCTATTGCGATGGGGTGTTCACCTGTTATTTTTGCTGAAGATGCAACAAATGCAACTCAGCTTGACCCAATTGTTATCACTGCTTCAAAAAGTGCTGAAAAAGCCAGTGAAGTTCCAGCGCGTATTTCTGTAATTTCTAAAGAAGAAATTGAAAAAAATCCTGCTTTAAATCTATCTGATATCTTGCAAAAAGATGCATCTATTTATGTAAAACAAAATGGTGGAATTGGCCAACTTGCAGACTTATCTTTACGCGGTGGACAAACTGGGCAAACACTTTTATTGAAAGATGGTGCCCGTTTAAATTCACAAAATGGTTTCGGTCCAGTCAATCCAGAATTTATAAATTTAACTGATGTTGATCAAATTGAAATTCTAAAAGGTCCAGCTTCAGTACAATATGGTTCAGATGCTATTAGTGGTGTAATCAACTTAATCTCAAAAAAACCAACAAAATCAGGCATAAATTTGACTGGAATTTATGGAGAGAATAATACTTATAAGTCGATTATTAATGCAGATTATGTTGATGCTTCTGGATTCTATGCTCAGGTAGGCGGACAACGTTTAGAATCGGATGGAACACGAATACTTAGCATTCAAGATAAAAATGATAAAGCTGGCTTTGATCAAAAAGGATACCATGCAAAAATAGGTTATCAGCAAAATCAGTTTGATACCAGCATCTCTATTAGTGAGAATCAAGGTACCAATGTATATTATGACTCAACTTTAAATTCCAACACAGGAATACGTGATTTCAAAAATCAACTCATCAATTGGTTAGGTTCATATCAAGTCAATCCTGATATTAAGCTTAATGCACGTTATTCCAATATTAAGAACACAAGGGTATCAACAGATACAGATTGGCAAACCTATAAGCTTACATCTAGTCACTATAATACTGAAACAAATGAAAGTGATCTAAACGCAGTTTGGAAATTCATGGAACATCAGAATATTTTAGCTGGTGTTACATATAGCAAGTCAGAATATGATGCATCATCTACTCCGGAAGCGATACGCAGTACGAACTCTACAGGTTATTATTTACAACACCAATATCAGAAGAATGGCCTCAACACTCAAACTGGCATACGCTTAGAAGATAATGATTGGTTTGGCACACATACTGTTGGACAAATCGCAGTACGCTATCAGCTTTTACCACTTACAAGTATCTATACCAATGTTGGTACGGCATTTAAAGCACCAACACTAGAACATTTATATGGTTCTTATGGTAGTAGCTTTTATAGTAATCCGAATCTCAAGCCAGAAAAAAGTGTCTCTTATGAAATTGGTTTAGATCAAAAACTAAACTACGGATTATCAGCTTATATTTCAGGTTATTCTACTGATGTGGAGAATTTGATTAGCTCGGGTAAGATAGATGGAAAAACAACCTACATCAATTTAAATAAAGCAAAAATTCAAGGCGGTGAAATTGGCTTAAAATGGGTACTCGACAATCTATTTGCAAATGCTGAATATGTCTACTCAAAAGCACAAAATAAAGAGACTAAATTAGATACTCCTTATCGACCTCGTCAAACTTATACATTGACAGTGGGCTATGATGATGGATTGTATGGCGTCAATGCTGCTGTAGTTGCTCGCTCAAAAGCAAATACAAGCTCTGCTAATATTAAAGTTCCAGGTTATGCAACAGTTGATCTAAATGCTTTTTGGAATATCAGCTCAAATGTAAAACTTTTCACTAATATTCAGAATATTGGTGATGTAGAAAATATTGTCGTTAACGATTTCGGTTCAGAATATATCAACGGTGGCCGTCAAGCTTCTGTTGGCGTAACTTTCCGTTATTAATTTTTTCACACTCATTATAAAAATATTTTCTTAACTCCAGTTTCGGGGTAATGTTCTGACCGACATTATCCCCTTTTTTATGTTCAGGATATCTATCATGGGACACCGTTTAAGCAAAATCTATACACGCACAGGCGATTCAGGTACCACAGGTTTAGGCGATGGCTCTCGTGTTGCTAAAGATGATCTAAGAATTGCGGCACTGGGTGATGTCGATGAACTAAATGCCATTATTGGTGTGCTCCGTGCACAAATTACAGCTAGCCAAGTGGCTAATAAAGCTGATTGGGACAAAAGCTTAAGTCTGATTCAACATTGGCTTTTTGACTTAGGCGGCGAAGTTTGTATTCCAAATTACAATTTACTTCAGCCCGTTTGTATTGAATTTCTTGAAAAAGAAATTGACCGTATGAATGAAGATTTGCCTATGCTAAAAGAATTTATTCTGCCATCTGGTTCTTTATCTTGCAGTTATGCCCATCAAGCCCGTGCCGTTTGTCGTCGTGCAGAGCGATCGCTCATGTCAGTACAAACTCGCGATCAAAATATTCAAGCCACTGCACTTCAACTTTTAAATCGTCTATCTGACTGGTTATTTGTCGCATCGCGTGCTTTACAGCGTGCTGAAGGTGGACAAGAAGTCCTTTGGCAAAAAAATATTAATGAGATGATTTAAAAATAGATTAAGTTAAGAATGGTCTCTACGTTTAAAGAGATCATTATCAAAAAGAACGGACAATAGAAATCTATGCGCATTATTGGTCATCGTGGTGCACGCCGAGAAGCTCCTGAAAATACATTAGGTGGTTTTCAGCACATTAAAAATTTAGGTATTCGTGGTGTCGAATTTGATATTCGTCAGCTGCAAGATCAAGAGTTGGTCGTTATTCATGATGATAATTTTTTGCGCACGGCAGGTGTCGACCAGATTGTAGAGCATTCAACATTGGCTCAAGCATTATCATTTGATCATCGTCAAAATTGGCCTAACTGGCCAACCTCTGAACCAACCCCTACTCTTACAGGCGTTTTAAATTTACTTGATAACTTTGATCATATTGAAGTTGAAGTTAAAGCTGTAAGAGATATGGCATTAGCAGAAAAGTTAATTCAAAAGCTTGAGGCTGAGTTACAAGGTTTCGAGAAAGTCGTAACCATCACAAGTTTTGATCTTCAAATTCTAACCGCTTTACGTGATATCAACTCTCAATTTAAACGCGGATTGTTAGTTGAACTTCCGGTTGGAGCAACGGCGATTGAACTTGCTCATCAATATGGGTGCTGTCATATTGGCTGGCATGATCAACTTGCAACAGATGAAATGATTCAATTGTCGCATCAAGCTGGTTTGAACATTAGTGTCTGGACAGTGAACGATGTAGAAAGAGCAAAAAGACTACGGGATTTAGATATTCAGGGCTTAATTACAGATATTCCAACCACAATGCTTGAAGCTCTTTAAATATAAAAAAGGTGGTACTGACCACCTTTTATTTTTTCTCGGCCTGAATCAAACGCTGACCGCTTTGATCAAGTAGATATAAGGTATTACCTACCAACTGGAAGCGTTTAATACGTTGTAAAGAATCGACCAATTCTGCTTCTTGAGCCAACGCGCCATCACAACTCGAATGACCTGCGTTAACTTCCATATCAAGTTTCTTTTGGCTGAAATCAAAAGTGTATCGTCCAAAAACACGATTACATCCTGTATGACCAGTTACTGTTTTGACTGTAGAGTTCAATGAAAGAGTCGGCCACTGGTTAAAGAATTTTGCCTTATGACCATTTATCTGGGTAATTTGCCAATCTATATCTTGAACACCATCTGGACTCACTTTCTTTTTCACAACTGGCGTTTGTACACGATGTGTTGGTTTTACTTGGCCTTTGTGATTATTTGGTTGCGGCGTGCTTTGACATGCTGCCAATACAAGGCTGATTGCGATGAAAAGACATTTCAATGGCAATTTCCTTGCAATATCAATGCTATTCTTTTTTCTCAATCGCTGTATTTTCATTACACAACTTCTCCTATCTGAAATGTTGTCAGGCATGGTTTAATTCTGTTACGGTTCTTTCAATACATCTGTACAATAATGCTAGTGATTCTCACTAAGCACGTGCTAATATGATGTGCAAAATAGCAATATATCTTGAAGATTGGTTTTGCTATGTCGATTTGTCTTTTTACCTTGTATGACAAGGTTTCTAGGAGCGCTGCCGGATATGACTTCCGCCCCACTCAAGGCCCCAATTAACTGGACCGCTAGCATTACCTTAATTGGTTTACCAATTCTTGCTGCAATCATAATCCCGATTTATGCGTATTATTATGATTTTAGTGTAAGCGCATGGGTAAGCTTATTTTTTCTTTTAGCTTTAAGTAGCATGGGGATTACTGCTGGTTACCATCGTCTTTGGGCACATCGTGCTTATGAAGCGTCGTTACCACTTAAAATTCTTTTAATGATTGGCGGCACATTTGCTGTACAAAACAGTATTCTGTTTTGGGCATCTGGTCACCGTACCCATCACCGTCATGTCGACGATGTAGATGAAGATCCATATTCAATTGAACGTGGCTTTTGGTATGCCCATATGGGTTGGATGATCCGCGATCATTCTCCATCTGAACCAGATTTTAAAAATGCACCAGACTTACTCAATGACAAACTGGTGATGTTCCAACATAAATACTATGCCTTGATGGTCGTAGCAGTTCACGTTGGTATTTTAGGTTTGGTTGGCTGGGCAACTGGCGATTTATGGGGTGTTGTACTTCTTGGTGGTCTATTACGTTTAATCATTAGTCATCAAGTTACATTCTTCATCAACTCACTTTGCCACATGTTCGGTAAACGTCCTTATACCGATGAAAACTCAGCACGCGATAACTTCTGGTTAGCGATTGCAACTTGGGGTGAGGGTTACCACAACTATCACCATATTTTCCAGTACGACTATCGTAATGGTGTGAAATGGTGGCAATATGATCCAACAAAATGGCTAATCTGGACATGCTCTAAGATTGGTTTAGCAAAGAACCTACGTCGTATTCCAAGCTTTAATATTAAAAAAGCAGAATTGGCAATGAAGTTTAAATATGCTGAACAAGACTTGGCTATTTATGGTCATGATGTAAATGCCGACATTAGTCAAATGAAGCAACGTATTGCTCAAGAGTATGAAGCATTTACACATACTTTAAATGACTGGGCGAAACTCAAAGAACAAGAGTTACAAGCAAAGAAAGCAGCAATGGCTGAAAAGATTCACAAAATGGATCATAAGTTAAAAGTTGATTTCCAATTGCTTGAACATCGTTTGAGTCATCACCGTGAGTGTTTAGAAACTTTAATGCGTAACATTAAAAAGAACACAAACGTCGTACCAGACTAATACGTCTTTATCCCGAAATAGCACCTGTAGAGCCATACTTTGCAGGTGCTATTTTTTTGGCTTGTTTTTAACTATGGTATAGTGAATTTTGCCTCAAATATTTAGTCCAGCCTATGCAATTTAATCCGCTTTATTCATCGCTCAATCCTAAGCTTTTTCATATCCAGCAACCTTCTCCGCTTCGTGGTGCAAAGGCTGGACACTTTAATTTAGCTTTAGCCGAAGAGTTACAATGGACAGATGAAGAAAAACAGGCTTGGGTTGAAATTTGCAGTGGTCAGCGTACCTTCTCGGAATTCCCGCCTTTGGCTATGGTGTATGCAGGCCATCAGTTTGGGCAATGGGCCGGTCAACTAGGCGACGGACGTGGCTTACTCATTGCGCAGATTCTTAATAAAAAAGGCCAAACTATAGATTTACATTTAAAAGGTGCAGGCCCTACGCCCTATTCGCGTATGGGAGATGGGCGAGCAGTTTTACGCTCTGTTATTCGTGAATATTTAGCAGGACATGCTTTAAATGCTTTAGGGGTTGCCTCTAGTCACGCAATAGGTTTTACAAGCTCCACTCAAGGTGTACAGCGTGAAAAGCTAGAACCTGGCGCAATGTTACTTAGAACATCTGAATGTCATATTCGTTTAGGCCATTTTGAATGGATCAATCAATATGCACCTGAGCTATTGGCCGAGTTCACTCAAAAATGTATTGAATGGCACTATCCAGAATGCCAACAAGAAGAGCAACCTATTTTAGCTTTTGCTAAAGCTGTGATTAGAAATACAGCCATTATGATCGCCAAATGGCAGTTGGTCGGTTTTGCTCATGGTGTGATGAATACCGATAACTTAAATATTACGGGTTCTACACTCGATTTTGGTCCATACGGTTTTATGGAACGTTTCCGACCAAATTGGATTAACAACCATTCCGATTACCAAGGGCGTTACACCTATCAAAACCAACCGAGTATTGCGCACTGGAACTTATGGACTTGGTTAAATAATCTCATTCCACTTGCCGAACCTGAGCATAAAGAGCAGTTCAAAGAAGCGCTGGCCGCTTGCCTAGAAGAATTTGAGCCGACTTTTATTGAGCATTACACCACTGGGTTATGTCAAAAAATGGGGCTTCCTCATTTTCATAAAGACAGTACTGAATGCGGCTTAAGCTTTTTGCGTATTCTGCAAGCGGAGCAGCTCGATTACACCCAAAGCTTCATTCGCCTTCAAAATAAAGAATACAAAGCTTTACGTGATGACTGCCTTGATATTCGACAATTTGATGCATTCCTTACGCAGTATCAAAACATCCGTGAATATCAAGATATTGATGAGCTTGATGCAAACATGCAGCAGGTAAATCCAATTTATATCTTACGTAACCATATGGCACAGCGAGCTATTGAGGCAGCGGAGCGAGATGATTTTAGTGAGGTTGATCGCTTATTCAAGCTACTCAACCATCCCTATACAAAGCAATCAGATTTGGAAAAACCGGAAGATTTAGGTCCGTTACCAAGCGATGTACCTGATGTCGCGGTGAGCTGTTCTTCTTAATTTTTTATCCACATTTTCTGTGGATAACATTGTGGTTATCCACAGCATAACTTTTCTAAGCAATTATTCTTCTGGATATTCGAAGCGATAACCTACTCCATAAACAGCTTGAATCCACTCATGACGGTTACCAGTTTCGGCCACTTCCGTGATTTTTCGACGCAAGTTTTTAATATGGCTATCAATAACTCGGTCGGCAACATCAAAGCTGTCTGGATTAATATGATCTAATAATTGTGCACGTGAATAAACTTGCCCCACATGTTCTAAAAATAACTCAAGTAGGCGAAATTCTGTTGGCGTTAAACTTAAAGATTTTTGTTGATACCAAATTCTTTGCTGTGCTTTATCAATACGGAAAGAATCATTTTGCTCTGGCTCAGCCTTACGTTCTAAACGGCGTAAAACGGCCTGTACACGAGCAACCAGTTCTTTTGGACTAAAAGGTTTGCACACATAATCATCTGCCCCCATGTTTAGGCCTAAGACACGATCAATTTCTTCGGTACGTGCTGTCACCATAATAATCGGTAAATCTGACTGTTCACGTACCTTACGGCAAATCGTTAAACCATCCATTCTTGGAACCATTAAGTCCAGAATCATTAAATTAGGTTTACGTTGTTGAAAGCTCGTGTAAGCATCCTGACCATCATGAAACATGCTTACTTCGAACCCAGCAGCCTCAAGATAATCACGCACCAGATGCGCTAACTCGACTTCATCCTCAACCAACATAATATGTTTCATGGGCCATTTTTCCTTTTATTTAACTCTGCTTTTTAAAGGTCAGTACACAACGTAAACCACCTAATGGTGAGTGTTCAAAACTGAGTGTACCACCAAGCGCCTGCGCAATTTTACAAGATAAAGCTAAGCCTAGTCCTGTTCCACCTGTACTACGCGTACGCGAATCATCGACACGATAAAAACGTTCACCTAAACGTGATAATTGCTCATCACTTAAACCAAATGGACTGTCATCAACATATAAAGTCCACTCCTGAGGCGTTTGACTTGTATGAATATGAATCTTTCCACCTGTTTCAGTATAGCGAATACTATTACCAATCAAATTAACAATAATTTGTTTAAATCGATCACGGTCTAACAATAAAGAAGCACCTTCACCTTCCACCTCAATTTCTAACCCTGCTTGTTCGAGTTTAGGTCTGAAATTTTCGACTTCTTGCAGTATAACTTCCCAAGGATTAACCGAACTCAAATAACATTTAAGTTGTTGAGCATCAGCCTGAGCCAAGTCTGCCAGATCTTGTGTCAATTTCTTTAAACTCGAAACTTGTCGCATCATGGCATCAAGATGTTCAGGTGTTGCCTTTCGGATACCATCTTGCATCGCTTCAATCTGCGCTTGCAAAACAGCCAATGGAGTTTTCAATTCATGAGAGGTATCTGCAACCCATTGACGTCGTGATTCTTCATGCTGATGTAAAATTTCAGCTAAATGATTTAATTGAGTAGATAAATCACCTAACTCATCATTTCGTTTAATCACAACTTGGTGTTGATAATTACCTTTTGTTAACTCATTTGTTGCATTTAATAGACGCTGAATTGGCTTTTTAAAATAAGTTGCCATTAAAAGTGCTGCAACTAAACTCGACAGCAATGTTAAGGCATAAATTAAAAGTAAATAGCGCTTTTGATTACTGAAGAAATTAATACTTAAAGCATCTTCTTTATCTAAAACTGGTTTTAGACCTAAATAACCCACGACCTGACTATTAACCATAATTGGGCGATAAGACATCTGATCCGAAGATGGAGGTTCACCGACTACGAACTGGTGTTTGGCATCATATAAAGATAAACGAGAACTTAAGCCCAGCCGGTCTGGTAAAGCAATAAAACGCTTCTTACCATTTTGCGTCTCAATGTCTTTGAGGCTTCCTTTTTTTGATTTGTTTTTATCATCGCTTGGACGAAACTGGTTTGCACTTAGCGGGAATCTTAAACCTTCAAACGGTTGATATTCCGAAGGTAAGTTTTGCTCAAGTGTACGTAGTTCTTCATCACTAAAAATAGAGTTTTTATTTACCGTTCCCGCATCTGGAGAAATATTAATGAGAGTGTGTTCATCGAAAGAATGCTGCTGAATGGCAATATCATATTGACGGCGTAACCACCACTGGGAAAGACGGTCATAATCATCTGGTGCTGCCGTTCCTTCAATTTGTAAGATTTGCGCCTGAATCGCATTCCCCCAATCATGATAAACGGTATATACATTTCCCAGATTAGTAATGAGCCGATCTAGCTTTTGCATTTCAACATCGGCTACATATTTGGCAAAGTTCTTTTGCATCGTCCAGTGCAGAACACTCAAACTCGCAGTTGCAATTAACAGCGTGGTAAGCAAAACCGTTAAAAATAACCGCAAGGCTATGGGAACACGTAGAACGTTCAAAAGCACTCTCTCATTTTTACTCTATATTTTGCATTGTAACCAACAACGAAAAGAAAAACTCTCCATTGTTTCTTCATCTTTATTATCTAATCTTTAAGCCATCTTAAAACAAACATTAAAGGGTTTTAACCATGAAAATGACGGCTAAAATTGCATTATTCAGTGCAGCAATTGTAACTATGGGTAGTTTGGCTGCTTGTCAATCAACAACTCAACCACCTAAGCCAGAACATGGCATGATGCAAGATGGCCCACGTGATGGTCACCACCATCGTATGAAACACCGTGAATTTACGCCTGAACAAAAAGCAGCATGGGAACAACACCGTGCAGAGCGTAAAGCTCGTTTTGAGCAAATTCAAAAAGCATGTGAAGGTAAAGCTGTTGGACAAACTGTCAATGTTCAAGTTGGAGATAAAACACTTGAAGGTACATGTAACCTCCGCTTTGAGCCAAAACGTCCTCAACCACCAGTCAATGCCCCTGCTCCAGTAGCGACTCAAGCAAAATAATTCTAAAAACAGTAAAACAAAAGGCGCCAGAAGGCGCCTTTTGTTTATACATAACTATTTACGATTTTGACTATTTGTCTCATCTAAACTTCATCAAAAGTGTTTACACTCAAAGCACTTACATAGTTCAAGTATTTTTTTCTTGACTTTGCAGTCACAAAGTAAAGGCCCCGAGGTGCTTGTACAGTTATGCAAGTTGTTGCACGATGTAATAGTTCAAGGTGCCTTATGGCACATTATCGTAGATTAGGATTATAACTCTGGTTTCACCAGTATTGAGGAACCCGATATGCCACAATACAAAGCGCCCTTACGTGATATGCAATTCGTTTTGCATGAATTATTAAATGCTGAAGAACACTATGCAAAATTACCTGACTTTCAAGGTAACGTAAGCCGTGAATTGGTTGATCAATATTTAGAAGCTGCGGCAGACTTCTGTGAAAATGAACTTTCTCCTTTAAACCAAGTTGGCGACCGTGAAGGTTGTACTTGGAATGATGGTGTTGTAACTACACCAACAGGCTTTAAAGAAGCTTATCAAAAATACATCGAACTTGGCTTCCCGTCTTTATCAGCAGAAGAACAATACGGTGGTCAAGGTTTACCTAACTCTTTAGGTATCGCAATTTCAGAAATGGTAGGTAGCTCTAACTGGGCATGGGGTATGTACCCTGGTTTGTCTCACGGTGCAGTACGTACATTAGAACATCACGGTTCTGAAGAGCAAAAAAATACTTACTTACCAAACCTTGTTTCAGGTGTTTGGACAGGTACGATGTGTTTAACTGAATCTCATGCAGGTTCAGACTTAGGTATTATCCGTACTAAAGCAGAACCAAATGCAGATGGTAGCTATGCAATCTCTGGCGAGAAAATCTTTATCTCTGCTGGTGAACACGACATGGCTGAAAACATTATCCATATCGTTCTTGCTCGTCTACCAGGCGCACCAAAAGGAACTAAAGGGATTTCGTTATTCATCGTTCCTAAGTTCAATGTCAATGCAGACGGAACTCTAGGCGAACGTAATGCCGTACGTTGTGGTTCAATCGAACACAAAATGGGTATTCACGGTAACGCGACTTGTGTCATTAACTTTGACCAAGCAAAAGGTTATTTAATTGGCCCTGAAAACCGTGGTTTGAACTGTATGTTCACCTTCATGAACACAGCACGTATTGGTACTGCGGTTCAAGGTTTATCTGCATCTGAGTCTTCTTTCCAAGGTGCTTTAACTTACGCGAAAGAACGTTTAGCTATGCG
The DNA here is from genome assembly GCF_033599315.1 of Acinetobacter sp. OYA S30. Classification (NCBI taxonomy): domain Bacteria; kingdom Pseudomonadati; phylum Pseudomonadota; class Gammaproteobacteria; order Moraxellales; family Moraxellaceae; genus Acinetobacter; species Acinetobacter sp. OYA S30. The sequence goes on along the minus strand of NZ_JAWVAV010000007.1, from coordinate 48,620 downwards.
TTCACTTTCTGGTCCTAAAGCTCCAGAAAAAGAAGCAGATCCAATTATCGTTCACCCTGCCGTTCGTAACATGCTTTTAACTCAAAAAGCATTTGCTGAAGGTGGTCGTGCACTTGTGTACTTACTTGCTCAATATGCAGATATCGTTGAAAAAGGCGAAACTGAAGAAGAGCGTAAGTTTGCTGACAACATCTTGTCTTTATTGACTCCAATTGCAAAAGCATTCTTAACTGAAACAGGTTCTGAATCTGCTAAGCACGGTGTTCAAGTGTTCGGTGGTCATGGTTTCATTTCTGAGCATGGCATGGAGCAAATCGTACGTGATACACGTATTGCTTGCTTGTATGAAGGTACAACTGAAATTCAGGCACTGGACTTGTTAGGCCGTAAAGTTTTACAAACTCAAGGTGCAATGCTTCGTGATTTTACTAAGATTGTTCACAAGTTTGTAGAAGCAAACAAAGACAATGCTGCCATGAAAGAATTTGTTGAGCCACTTGCTGCGCTGAACAAAGAATGGGGCGACCTCACTATGCAAATCGGTATGCGTGCAATGCAAAATCCGGATGAAGTGGGTGCAGCGGCTGTAGATTATCTCTACTTCTCTGGTTACGTTACTTTAGCTTATCTATGGGCTCGTATGGCGCTTGTAGCACAAGAGAAATTAGCGGCGGGTACAACCGATGTTGATTTCTATAATGCGAAAGTAACTACTGCTCGCTTCTACTTCAAGAAAATTTTACCGCGTGTACGCTCTCATGTAGACGTTATCGCAGGTGGTTTGGACCCATTGATGGCATTAGATGCTGAACATTTCGCTTTCTAATCATAGTTAGTTGCGATATGCAATGTTAAAAACCAAAAAAGGACTGCTCAGTTTTGACGGTCCTTTTTTTATAAAATCAATGATAAATTTAGATTTTAAATTCAATATCCATTTCGTTTTACAGGATATCTAGCACAGGCCGATGTGCACAAAAAAGGTGAACGATTATGCCAATTTACAATGCTCCTTTAGCTGATATGAAATTCATCTTAAATGATGTATTTAAAGCAGAACAATTTTGGCAGGCTAATGAGAAACTCGCTCATGTAGATGCTGCAACAGCTGAAGCAATTTTAGAAGAAATGGCTAAATTTGCTCAGAACGTGACTCATCCATTAAACCGTACTGGTGATGAAGAAGGTGCTCGCTACGAAAACGGCGAAGTCTTTACTCCTGCTGGCTTTAAAGATGCATTTCGTCAATATGCAGAAGGTGGTTGGATTGGCTTAGGTGCAGATGAAGAATGGGGCGGTCAAGGCATGCCAAAAATGCTTACCGTTCTTGCGGATGAAATGTTATTCGCGACAAATCCATCTTTCATGCTCTACCCACTTCTTTCAGTGGGTGCAGGTATGGCTTTAAGCAGCTACGCATCTCAAGAACAAAAAGAAACGTATTTACCTAAGATTTATTCAGGTGAATGGTCAGGTACCATGTGTTTGACTGAACCACATGCCGGTACTGACTTAGGTATTATCAAAACTAAAGCCGAGCGCAATGAAGATGGTACTTATAACATTACAGGTACTAAAATCTTCATTACAGGTGGTGACAACGATTTAGCGGAAAACATCATTCACTTGGTACTTGCTAAAACTCCAGATGCCCCTGCTGGTTCACGTGGTATCTCACTATTTATCGTACCGAAATACCTTGTAAATGAAGATGGTTCTTTAGGCGACCGCAACCATGTCGGTCCAGGCTCTATTGAACATAAAATGGGGATCAAAGCATCTGCAACTTGTGTGATGAACTTTGACGGTGCGAAAGGTTACCTCGTTGGTAAAGAAAACGAAGGCCTTGCTGCCATGTTCGTTATGATGAACTACGAACGTTTATCAATGGGTATTCAAGGTTTAGGTGCTTCTGAATTTGCTTATCAAAATGCTGCTCAATACGCGACTGACCGTTTACAAGGTCGTAGTGCAGCTGGTGTTCAATCACCAAGCAAACCTGCTGACAGCATTTTAGTGCATGGTGATGTACGTCGTATGTTGTTAAATGTACGTGCAAACAACGAAGCTTCTCGTGCATTTGCAGTCTATGTAGGTCAACAACTCGATATCACTAAATTCTCAACTGATGCAGCAGCAGTGAAAAAAGCCAATGACCGTGTTGCGCTTTTAACTCCAATTGCAAAAGCTTACCTCACAGATACAGCATTCCAAGCGACATTAGATGCTCAAATGGTTTTTGGTGGTCACGGTTACATCCGTGAATGGGGTATGGAACAATGTATTCGTGACCTTCGTATTGCTCAAATCTACGAAGGAACCAACGGCGTTCAGTCTCAAGATTTAATTGGTCGTAAAACCATTAAATGTGGCGGCGCTTTCATTGCTGAATACATCACTGAAATTCGTGACTTTGCAAATGATTTAGACACTGATTTGAACTTCATTAAAGATGCAACTTTAGATGCTGCAACTGAAATCGAAGCAATCACTCAGTTTATTATTGAGCAAGCTGCAGAGAACGTAGAGTTCCCGAACTCTGCTGCTGTTGATTACTTACATGCAGTGGGTCTACTCAGCTTCTCTTATATGTTTGCAAAAATTGCTGCCGCTGCTAAAGATAAGTCTGGTGATTTCTACCAAAACAAACTTGCATTGGCTCAATACTTTGTTGAACGTATCTTGCCGGATATTGATGCACGTATTGCTAAAATCAAAGCGGGTTCAGACTTAATTATGGGCTTTAGTGAAGATTACTTTACAAACCAAGCGTAATTAAATTTTTTATAAAAGCGCCTGAAAAATCAGGCGTTTTTTATTTTGAATTTACTATTTCCATTGGCACAAAATTTGTTTAATTTCTAAACATTCTCATATCAAAAAAGATTTTACTATGCCTGATCCCAAAAAGTTTGAAAGAATCCTTGATCGGTTTGGACATTATGCTGTTGAGGCTTTTCATTATTTAGCCTTATTTATTATAGGCTGTATGATTGCTTGGTCTGCTGCTCATACCGTTTTTGAAATTCTGACCGTCAAAAAATATGCATCAATCGATGACATCTTATTGTTATTTATTTACCTAGAACTTGGGGCAATGGTTGGAATTTACTTTAAAACTAATCATATGCCTGTACGTTTTCTTATTTATGTCGCCATTACAGCCCTAACACGTTTACTGATTTCTGATATCCAACATGACCATAAAGCTGACCTTGATCAAGTCATTATTACTGGCTCAATTCTTATTTTAGCCTTATCTATTTTAGTTGTCCGTTTTGCTTCTTGGCACTACCCATCTGTTATGAAAGAAAAACATTCAAAAACGCCTACTTCTTTAAAAACACCCCAACCGCAAGATGACGAGTTGGCATAAAAAAATGGCCCTAAGCTGGCCATTTTTTATTTTACATTTAACGAACTCGATAAATGTGATGTTTCGAGTCAACCAATAAGTATTGGTTAGGAGTTTTCACCCAGTGATATCCACGTGGTGGTGCATATAAGCGATGTGCACGCCAATCTGAGACATAATAACGGCTATTACGGTATTCCACAGGAATACGATCACCGCGCTTAAAGGCTACATATCGGCCATAATGGTTGCCACGCTCATAGTGTGACCAAACAGGAGCTCTATGATCATTGCGGTGGTCATAACGATAATCATGACGCTGATCATAGCGATTATGGTCTTTACCGTGATAGTTATCCCAACGATGATTTGAATCGGCCATCGCAGTTGCCGACATACCCAACATTAATGTTGAAAGTACGAGAACAATAGGCTTTTTCATGGAGTATTCCTTTTTATCTTGATCTGAAGCTAGATTAAGAGAGAGTCAAGGAGAAACCATGAATAAAATGGCTTTGATTGATATTGTTTGTAATGACTATAAAGAAAATATGAAGAATCTGTATCTGTGCTACCATTAGCATTTTTCAAGCTAGGTCAATTGCTGTGTCTGAAATCAGTTTTGAACGTCTTCATCAATTTTTCTGCAAAGTTCCAAGTGTACAAGAAGCCCGTATCATGGCTCATGGAGCAGATGGCGAACACGCTTGGTGGTTTAAGTTCAGTATTGATGTACAACACCCTCTCGCATGGCAAACCGTTCAAGAACTAGGTCATGTTTTAAATTACCTGTCGACGAATGAACGTTTACCTACTTTATTCTTTCCTGTGTCTCCACCACCTTACATGAATGGTGAAGCAAAAGATTTTTTATCATGGGTTATTCAGTGTAATCACCCTGAGTTTTCTCCAGATGTGGTTTGTGATTGGCTTGAAGCGCGTTTGCCGAATCCTGTAGATGATGAGTCGCAGTGGAAAATTAAGACGGATTTGAGTGAAATAGAAAAGTTAGATGATAAAGCGTTGGATCAGTTGATTCCGCCAGCGCCTTAAAATATTCAAAGTTTTATTTTCTATTTTTAATTAGCACGACGGGGTCTTACCGCTTTAATTTCTATTTGTAGTAGCTAATTCGTTACTTTGGTTTCGCCCAAAGTAACCAAAAGCATTTGTCATCCACAAAACCTGAGGTACGGATAGCAAAGATTAATAATCTTTGCCGTACCGCAAGGCGAAAGCTATGCTTGAGTTTGAACTACGCACTTTGTTTGTCTTGCGCTCGAAGCAAACGATGTTTGCTTTCCCTCGCTCAGGTTGTGGATGACTCTAAGCACAAGCCATTTTTTTTGGAAAACTTCAAGATAGTAATTAAAAAGTCGATAAACCTGACCATTCCATAAAACGATAAATCCAATACTTCACTTTAGACTCATCAGCATACTTCGCATAGTCCACGCTCATCTGTCTACCTTGTAGGTTTGACCACGAAGTATTGAAGTAATTCTGAGCATCTTTAAAGACTTGATCTTGAACTTTGCCTACAACCAACATATCCGTTTCAAGGTTATAATTTTTTAAATTACGGGCTGTAAAATTGGCAGATCCTACAATTAACTCAGCTTGTTGAGCATTATATTTCAAGATCATTTTGCTATGGTTCTGCTCGCCATGAGTATCACACCAACGAATTGGAATGCCAGCAGCATGTAACTCTGAAGCTACTTGACGGTTTGGGATACCATTCTTTTGTCTACCAAACGCATCTTTATTTGGATCGAGTAAAACACGAACAATAACGCCACGTTCTTGGGCACTTTTTAGAGCTTTAATAATCTTACGTTCAGACAAATAGAACATACTTAAATCAAGATGTTCTTTAGGTTTAGCCGTATTAATTAATTTTAATACAGCTTCATAGATTGCCCCTTCAGTTAGCACTTGAACTTGAGGCTTGCTAACGTCTTTTTCAAAATCGCCTAATATAAGTGATGGTGAACTACTTCCTGACATTTGCGCAACAGCAGCTTCGGTTTGGAGTACATCAGCAGCTGTGGCTCCATTTACCACCAATGCCACATTAGAATGGCGCGAACTACCATCATGCGGATTTGCTGAGGTCACCAATGACTTCCAACCCGCATCGGTATCAACGACAACAGTTTTACGATGGTTTGCTTTAAAGTTAAATAAGTTCAAATAACTACGTAGCGTAATTTTTTCATCGCCAAATGGGTTGGGTAACCAGCCTTTCTCTGGATTATTGCCAATATTTTGGCAACAGATGTACCAAAACCCTGACCAGAATGGGTTAGAAGCACGTAAAGGTGCCAGATTCGTTTCGATGACATCAACACCAGCTTGGCGTAATTGACGGTAGTGTTCAGGGCTTAGTCCACCATATACCGAATTAATCGGGTCGGTAATCATAACAACCTGAATTTGGCGGTTCTGTCTTTTCTTACTAATTAGTGCATCAGTGAGCTCTTGCATCAATGGTCTTTGCTTGAGTTTCGAGTCACCCACTTCTGAATTAAACAAGAACATATCCACCACAATCGTGGTTTTTGCTTCATCAATCATTTTCAAGATTTCATCAAAGATGTGCTGATCAACCTGTTGTTGCCCATTCGCATCAATATACGTTTTATCGGCTAAAAATTTAACATCGGCATGTCTGAGCTTGCCACTAAAGTTAATTCCTTGCGGCAATGGTTTCACTGTGTGATAAATTGCCGATGCAAGATATGCAATAGCAACAACGCAAAGTATGACCGCCATATAACGACGTCCTGACCAATTTAACTTTTGATGAATTCGCTGAAAAATACGCATAAAAAAGACCTAACTTGATAGTTTCAAATTAGGTCTTTTGGCTTGATTTTTCAAGTTTAGTTTCGTGTTGAAGCCTTAGAAACTAAAATCTACACCGACGGTAAAGTTACGTCCAACTTGCGGGATATTTGATAAGAACGACGCATGTTGATAAACCGTGTCATCTAACAAGTTATTCGCTTTTAAATAAACGCGATAATCTGTTTTTGCACCATATTGTCCAGAGTATGCTACCCCTAAATTGAGCATGTTGTAGCCTTCTGTTTCGGTTTCATAAGCCGCAATCTTATCTTGATTAAAGACATGATAGTACTCAGCAGAACCACTAAAACCGTCACCAAAATCTGCATCAACTTTAGTACCTAAACGCCCAGCCGGAATACGTGGAGCATTGCCCTCGGCATCAATCTTACCGCGCACGTAATCGCCAAAAGCACTGATCTTGTACATTGGCGTAATTTGATAACCAATTTCACCCTCAGCACCATAGAAACGAGCTTTATCTTGAGTGTATTGAACTAAACGGAAGTCTTTATAACGGTCAAGGGTTTGCGCATAGATGTAGTCATCAAACCAGTTATGGTAAACATGAAGATGATAATCGAGTTTGTCATTATCAAAATGCAAACCTAACTCAACATTATTTGATTTTTCCTTACTGAGTTGATCATTTCCTAACTCATAAGTATTGGTCGCAAAATGGGCACCATTTGCATATAACTCTTGTGCAAGAGGTAGACGCTCTTGGTGTGATGCTACAAATGAAAGCTTATAATTTGGCGCAAACTCCCAGTTGGCAGCACCTGCATAGGAAAAAGCAGAACCGTCAAAATCTTGTTTAGAGTTATCATCTACATCTATTTCTTGCTGATCTGCACGAGCAGAAAGTTCAAAATGAACATCTTTCCATTGTTTATGTTCTAAAGCAAAAACACTCCACTTTTTGGTAGTGGTTGGTGCCATAAATGCTTCTTCACCAGTTAAATTTAGTTTTTGTTGGCCTAACTGGGTACCAATTACCCCTTCCCAATCAGCAATAGGATTATGGACTAACTCAATACGCCCATCATAACCTTTGTTTTGGAATCGAGTCGCGATTGTCCCTTCTTCAATTTCATCATGCTGATAGTCAGTATAGCTCGCTTGGGCACGTAACTTTTGGAAGCCTGCAAATGGATCATTTAACTCGGTTTTAAAATCATAACGCTCAGATTTTAAGTCAATCCATGGGCCGCCATGTTCGTGCTCATGTTCTTCATGGGCATGAGCCTCTTCACCCTCTTCATGATCATGCTCATGAGCATCACAATGTAAATGTGGTCTACCTGTTAAATGAGCGCTACAGGTTTCATATTCATGGCTATGCCCCGGTAAACCATACTGGTCTCGACGGTTACTATACGAAATACCCGTATAACCGCGATCATAAATCCAAGACAACCCCACATTCACTGAATCACCTTGTGCAAAGGTATTGTCTACACGGCGCTCTTTTTCACCTTCATGAATATAGTTTGGTGCAATATAGTTATTCGCATCACGTGTTAACCCCTCAACACGTAATGCAACTTGGCTTCCCAACCCTACAGTTACACCAGCACTCGCCAGCTTTTCATCACTTCCAGTGTTGTAACGTAAGCCAACTTGTCCTTCATAACCATTTTCAGGCATTTGTGTAGGGATCTTGTTATCAATAACGTTGACTAAACCACCAACAGTTCCCGCACCAAACAATAAAGTAGAGGGTCCACGAATCACTTCAACTTGTTTTGCGAGAACTGGATCTACTGTTACAGCATGATCAGGAGACAAAGTTGAGACATCCACATTTTCAGATGAATTTTGAAGAACTTTAACACGTGGTCCATCTTGGCCACGAATCACCGGACGACTTGAACCAGCCCCAAACTGATTCGCATAAATCCCCACCTCACTATTGAGCGCATCCCCAATAGTGGCGGCCCCTTCAGTTAAATGCTTTTGGTCAACTACAGTATCTGCGACTGCAAAATCTTTTGAAGTTTGCTCAAGGGGGTGCGCCTTGATGCGGATAGTTTCTAACTTCTCAACATTTTCATTTTCTGCTGCAAATACAGGTATGGATATGGCAGCCAAAATGGATAAGGTCAAAATATTTTTATAGAACAACATGAGGTGAGTCTCTAATCGTACGCCTTTTGTTTTGTTATATTATAACATTTCAGTTGTTTTGCAATAAAAAACATTCGCTAATGACATGTTTCGATAGACTCAACTTTTTGATGATGTGAGAAGCTTTCTTTTCTAATGCCTTTTACAATCTCCCATGCAGTTATCGCCCCTCCACTTGCTAAATTGAGCCGAAATACGTTACCCATTGCCGCCTTAGCAATTGGCAGTATGACGCCCGATCTTTACCGCTTATTTACAATGCAATCAGGTATGCTGACCCATCAATGGAAGGGGCTTTTCTACCCTAACCTTACATTAGGGTTATTATTCTGTGTCATTTGGTATTTACTTTATCGACCTGTGGTTTACCGTTTTTTTGGTATCCAACACGATTTAAAACTAGATTCTTTTAGACATTTTTTTAGCTTTTTTATTGGAATCATAATTGCTCTACTCATTGGTGTAGCAACACATCTCATTTGGGATGGGCTTACGCACTCAGACTTTAGAACTTTTATATTTCAAGACTTTTTATCGCAAACTGTTCACTTGTTTGGCCGCCCTTATCCATTGCATCGCCTTCTTCAACTCGGTTCTTCTGCTCTGGCATTACCTTTTTTAGGCTGGATGAGTATTCATTACTATCAGCGCCATAAACAGCATTGGAAAGTAAATTATAAAATTAAAATTTTTGCTTGGTGTTTATTTGCTTTATCTACACTTTTAGGCTTATTTTCGTTTTGGGACTATGCCCGTTATATTCCCCATGAGGTTTGGCATTCTGATACCTATTATTTTACTGGCCGCTCTATTAATGAGTTTATGCAAGGTTGGTTAAGTACGTTTAGTTTAGGATGTCTATTATTCTTATTTTTAGATCGACAACAAAGAATGGGCTAAATAGCTAAACTTGCTGCCAAATTGCTCATTTTTAGCTAAATTATAGCTGTTTTTTGATCTAGTTCTTGTGGCATGCCATTCAACAGGGCATAATCGAAAACTTATTTTTTTGACGGTGCGCGGTTTACGCATCCGTCTTTTCAGCCAATATAGTTTGGATAATCTTCATCATGATGCGAACTCATTACTGTGGCTCTTTAACTGAAGCCCAAATCGACCAGACCGTTACATTATGCGGTTGGGTACATCGTCGCCGTGACCATGGCGGTGTTATTTTCCTTGATATGCGTGACCGTGATGGTCTCGTTCAAGTGGTTATTGACCCAGATACTCCAGAAGCATTTGCAACTGCAGATAAAGCACGTTCTGAATATGTATTAAAAATTACAGGTCGTGTTCGTCGCCGTTATGAAGGTACTGAAAACCCAAATATGGTGAGTGGTCAAATCGAAGTTTTAGGCAAAGAAATCGAAGTTCTTGCTGCATCTGAAACTCCACCATTCCCATTAAATGATGACACTATTAACGTGTCAGAAGAACACCGTTTAAAATATCGTTTCTTGGACATCCGTCGTCCAGAAATGTTAGAGCGTTTACGCTTCCGTTCTAAAGTAACCAACTTGATTCGTAACTATTTAGACGATCATGGTTTCTTAGACGTTGAAACTCCGATTTTAACTCGTGCAACCCCTGAAGGTGCGCGTGACTATTTAGTACCAAGCCGTGTACAAAATGGTAGCTTCTATGCACTTCCACAATCACCACAATTGTTCAAACAATTGTTGATGGTTGGTGGTATTGATCGCTACTACCAAATCGCGAAATGTTTCCGTGATGAAGACTTACGTGCTGACCGTCAGCCTGAATTTACTCAAATCGACATTGAAACATCGTTCTTAAACGACGATGACATTATGGATTTGATGGAAGGCATGACTGTTAAATTATTTAACGACTTGCTTGGCGTAAAATTTGAAAAATTCCGCCGTATGCCATACAGCGAAGCAATGCGTGATTATGCATCTGACAAACCAGACTTGCGTATTCCGTTAAAACTCGTTGATGTTGCAGACTTAATGCAAGAAGTTGAGTTCAAAGTATTTGCAGGTCCAGCTAAAGACCCTAAAGGCCGTATTGCAGCACTTCGTGTACCGGGCGCAGGTTCATTAACACGTAGTCAAATTGATGAATACACTAAATTTGTCGGTATCTACGGTGCAAAAGGCTTAGCGTACATTAAAGTCAATGAAATCGAAAAAGGAATTGAAGGTCTTCAATCTCCTATCGTTAAATTCATCGAACCAATTGTAATGCAATTGCTTGAACGTGTTGGCGCTGAAAATGGTGATATCGTATTCTTTGGTGCGGACAAAGCTAAAATTGTAAATGATGCAATGGGTGCGCTTCGTGTCAAAATCGGTCATGACTTGAATCTTGCGACTTGTGAGTGGGCTCCACTTTGGGTTGTTGACTTCCCAATGTTTGAAGAAACTGACGATGGCAAATGGACTTCTGTACACCATCCATTCACATTACCTAAATCTAGCGTAGAAGACGTGAAGAGCAATCCAGGCGAAGCACTTTCTGTTGCTTACGACATGGTATTGAACGGTACTGAAGTTGGTGGTGGTTCACTTCGTATTTACACATTAGAAATGCAAAAAGCGATTTTTGAAGCGCTTGGTATTTCCGATGAAGAAGCAGAAGAAAAATTCAGCTTCTTACTCAATGCGCTTCGTTACGGTGCACCTCCTCACGGTGGTTTGGCATTTGGTCTTGACCGTTTAGTAATGCTTATGACTGGCGCGACTTCAATTCGTGATGTTATTGCGTTCCCTAAAACGAAAACTGCTGAATGTCCACTTACTCAAGCACCGGCTCCTGTTGAAGCAAACCAGCTTCGTGACTTGGGCATCCGCTTACGTGAACAACAAAAGAAAGAAGCTTAATTGCTCTTTAATAAAAAACCCTGCAATTGCAGGGTTTTTTATTAGAAATAAGATATATATTCGACTTACCTAAGCTATGCTTTGCGAATAAGCTGGTCAGTGGCATAATAAGGAGCTTTTAATTTAGAGGTCAGCTTTATGGCTATGCGCCCAGATGTACGACGACATGCTTTAGTCGTGATTGTATTCTCCCTCGCACAATGGTTTTTCATGCGCTACATCCTTGCGAATGAATTATTTAACCTCACGACGAACCAACGTATTCTTTATTTCTGTGTAAGCAGTTTAGTCGGTGCATTACTTATCTTTGTTGCACTGATTTATATGGTGCTCAAAGGTAATGCGGATAAAAAGTAATGCAAAAGAAACTGCTCATCATTGGTAAACGCAGCGGTATTTTGCAGTGGTACGAAAATATTCTTGCTGCTGCCCATCAAAGCCCTGATTATGAAATCCAAGGCTTTGCCTTAAATCATAACAATACCACCGATCGGTTTCTGAAAAAGCTATTACCAAACAAAGATATATATACGGCAAATTTACTCAAAAAGAAACTGCAAACGTTTCAGCCAGATTTGATTCTCATTGCCGATCTTTTTTATTTTAATGATCATTTACTGCAAGTTTTGGCAGACTTTCCATGCAAAAAAGCACATTGGATTGGTGACTTTTTTGATGAACGCTTATTAAAATCTAAAGACGTCATTGATTTATATTGCTTTACCGATTCTAGCTTTATCGAAGATGCGAGAGCAATGGGACTAAATCATGCCATTTATCTGCCTCTTGCTTATAATCCAAATGTCTTCTTTTCTAGCAATGAACAAAAAGATGATCGTCTTTTATTTGTAGGCGCATGGTCGCCTGATCGACAAGAGCTCATTGAACAGATTCCCCTTCCCCTCACTGTCTATGGGAAAGGATGGGATAAACTCAGCAAATCAAACAGTATTGTTCACCCTCACAATATTCCTTTGACTGAAGTTGCCGAACTCTACAGAACGCATCGTTACATCTTGAATGTCATTAACAAGAAAAATATTCGTCAAGGTATGAATATGCGTTGTTTCGAAGCTCCGGCTTGTGGTTGTATTTTGGTAAGCGAGTATGTTGAAGATCTAAACTATGCTTTTGATATCAAAAATGAAATTATTTCATTTGAGAATCCGCAAGAATTGCAATTGAAGTTAAAAGATCCAATAATCAGCGCTGAAGCAGCCATGTATAAAGTTCAACAGAGTCATACTTATAAAAATAGGATAGAGACCGTCGTTGACTTATTGCTTCAAGCTTAAGTTTTAGCTTTTTTAATTTTGTATAGGCCACCCTCACGTGTTTGTTAGTGTTATTGTTCCAAGTTATAACCATGACCAATATTTAGAAGACAGAATTGAGAGCATTCTTAACCAAAGCTATTCGCAATTTGAAGTGATTCTTTTAGATGATCTATCACCCGATCATAGTGCCGAAATTTTAGCGAAATACAAAAGCCATCCGAAAGTTTCACATTGCATCATCAATGAACAAAATTCAGGCTCAACATTTTGCCAATGGAACAAAGGCATGCATCTAGCAAAAGGCGATCTGATCTGGATTGCAGAGTCTGATGATGTTGCCGACTTACAATTTTTGGAAAAATTAGTCCCTCATTTTGAAAAAAATCCTAAGCTTGTTCTTGCCTACAGCCAATCTCATCGAATGAATGCACAAGGTGAAGTCACGGGTTCATGGAAAGATTTTACTGATCAAGTTGATTCAAAATTATTTGAAAATGATTTTGAAATGAATGGTCTCGAATATATCGAAAGATTTTTAAATGCTCAAAACACCATTCCAAATGCCAGTGGTGTCATTTTTAAAAAACAGACTTATTTCGATGTAGGTGGAGCTAATCCAAGTCTACGCTTTATTGGTGATTGGGAAATTTGGGCAAAAATCGTATCGCAAGGTGACATCTTCTTTACGCATGAGTGTTTAAATTATTTCCGCTACCATGACACCAGTGTTATTGCCCAAGCCAAAAAGAAAAAAGATCATTTTGAAGTAAGACGGCAAGTGATTTTGCTCCGCCAAAGCATGTCTCAATTCTTAAAAGACTATTCCAAGACACATCCAGAAGCCAAAAAGGCTTACTGTATTAACCAGCAGAGCTTATCTAAAGAATTGAGAAAAAATGCTTCTTTGGCAATTCGTCGTCGCTATTATGATCGAATTATTCCAACGAGTATCACTGCACTACAAACTCTACCTTTTTATGTTGTCCCTTTTTACATACTCAAATTACTTATTCAGTTCATTTTATCAACCTGTTTAGTCGCACCATATAAAATAATATTGAAACAGCCTCGATAAAAAAAGAGGAGATAAACTCCTCTTTTTTTATGCTTTAAATGCATCTGCAATCTGATCTTTATCACTCACCAACACCTCACCAACCTCATCAAGAGGCCAGTTAATCGCTAGTGTTGGATCATTCCAAATAATAGTGCCTTCACTTTCTTTATTGTAGTAATTGGTGGTTTTGTACAAAAACTGGGTATTGTCTTCAAGTGCGATAAAGCCATGAGCAAAACCTTCCGGTATCCAAAACATGGTTTTATTTTCTGCACTCAGTTCAACACCAACCCATTCACCATAAGTTTTTGAGTCAGGTCGAATATCTACCGCAACATCCCAAACACGACCTTGTACAACACGTACCAGTTTTCCTTGCGCATAAGGTGCATTTTGATAATGCAACCCACGTAACACACTCTTTTGAGACAATGAATGGTTATCTTGTACAAAAGTTGGAACAGGCAAGTTTAATTGTTCAAGTGCTTGTGCAAAACGTTGCTGATTAAAGCTTTCCATAAACCAGCCGCGATCATCACCAAATACATTTGGATGTAGAATCAAAAGCCCTTCTATTTTAGTCGTTTCAACCTGCATTTGACTCTTCCCAGATTTTTTTCAAATATTGACCATATTCTGTTTTTTTCAAAGCTTCAGCACTTTCTAAAAGTTTCTCTTTGCTAATCCAACCTTGATTGAAACCAATTTCCTCTAAACATGCGACTTTTAATGACTGACGCTTTTCTACAGTATAGATAAAGTGACCTGCTTCTAAAAGCGATTCATGCGTGCCCGTATCCAACCATGCAAACCCTCGCCCTAAAAGCTCCACATTCAATGAACCATCTTTCAGATATGCATTATTGATGTCAGTAATTTCAAGTTCGCCACGTGCAGATGGCTTCACTTGTTTAGCAAACTCTACAACACGATTGTCATAGAAGTACAAACCCGTCACGGCATAAGGTGATTTTGGCTTTAATGGTTTTTCTTCAATGCTGAGAACTTTTCCAGTTGGGTCAAACTCGACAACACCAAAACGCTCTGGGTCTGTCACATGGTAACCAAATACTGTTGCACCATGCTCTCGATTACTCGCAGCTTCTAATTGTTTGCCAAAACTTTGACCATAGTAAATATTGTCACCCAAGATCAAACAAACATTATCTTGACCAATAAACTCTTCACCAATTAAAAATGCCTGTGCCAAACCATCTGGAGAAGGTTGTACTTTATAAGTAAGTTCAATACCAAATTGAGAACCATCACCGAGCAGTTTTTCATATTGGGGTAAATCTTCTGGTGTCGAAATCAATAAGACTTCACGAATACCGGCAAGCATCAATACAGACAATGGATAGTAAACCATTGGTTTATCGTAAATTGGCAAAAGCTGTTTCGATACACCTTTGGTAATTGGATGTAAGCGTGTACCTGAACCACCCGCTAAAATAATACCTTTACGTTTGAGACTCATTTATTTAATAGCTCCACTATGGTTCGCTTTACACCATCTTGCCAGTTAGGTAGACAGAGTTTAAAAACATGCTGTATTTTTTGGTTGTTCAATCTTGAATTGTGTGGTCTGGTTGCTGGTGTTGGGTAAGCCTTTGTTGGAATTGGATTAACCTTTTGTACAATCAGCGCCTGTCCTAATGACCGTGCTTGCTCAAATACATAACTTGCGTAGCCAAACCATGATGTTTCACCACTCGCCACCAAATGATAGACACCAGCTTTACTCACATCGGCTACGACTTGAGGAATAGCATGTGCAGTAATATCAGCAATTAGCTCAGCAGAAGTTGGAGCACCAATCTGATCATCAATAATCGACAACTCTTCACGTTGCTGAGCCAAGTTCAACATCGTTTTCAAGAAGTTTTTTCCTTTACTTGCATAGACCCATGATGTTCTGAAAATTAGATGCTGACAGCCACTCTCAACAATTGCCTGTTCGCCTAATGCCTTGGTTTTACCATAGACATTTAATGGTGCAATTGCATCTGTTTCAACAAAAGCTGTTTCACCTGCCCCGTCAAAAACATAATCGGTAGAGTAATGCACAAATAAAGCTTTAATTTGCAAACATGCATCGGCTATAGCCTTTACAGTTTGATGATTCACAAGATCAGCCGAATCCTGCTCAGTTTCAGCCAAATCAACAGCTGTATAAGCAGAAGCATTAACGACTACATCGGGTTTTAGCGCCACAATCGTGTCAAAAATTGCCGATGGTTGAGTCATATCGCCAGATAGACCATTTAAACCATGACGGTCTAATGCAACTACCTCGCCCAAAGGAGCAAGCGCTCGCTGTAGCTCCCACCCAACTTGTCCATTTTTTCCAAGCAATAAGATCTTCATAGTTATCCTTGATATTGCTTGTTTAACCAAGACTGATATTCGCCACTTTGAACGTGTGCAACCCATTCAGTATTACTTAAATACCATTCAACGGTTTTACGCAGGCCCGTCTCAAACGATTCTTGCGGAACCCAGCCTAAGTCATTTTTAATTTTTGTCGCATCAATTGCATAGCGCACATCGTGACCTGGGCGATCTTTGACATAGGTAATTAAATCTTTGTACTGTGCTACACCTTCCGGCTTATTCGGTGCCAATTCTTCAAGTAATGTGCAAATCGCATGAACAACTTCGATATTGGCTTTTTCATTGTGACCGCCAATATTATAAGTTTCCCCAACCACACCTTGCGTTGCAACAGTAAAGAGTGCTCGTGCATGGTCTTCTACAAATAACCAGTCACGAATTTGCTGACCATTGCCATATACAGGGAGTGGCTTGGCTTGCAAAGCATTTAAAATCATAAGCGGAATCAATTTTTCCGGGAAATGAAATGGCCCATAGTTATTTGAACAGTTGGTCACCAACACTGGTAAACCATAAGTACGGTTCCATGCACGGACTAAATGGTCTGAGCTGGCTTTGCTTGCAGAATATGGTGAACTTGGTGAATACGATGTTGTTTCGGTAAATAGGTCGGTTGTACCTTCTAAATCACCATAGACTTCATCGGTTGAAATATGATGGAAGCGGAATGTTTCCTTTTTTGAACCATCAAGGGTTAACCAATAAGTACGGCTTGCTTCCAACATTTGGTATGTACCAATAATGTTGGTCTCAATAAAAGCATAAGGTCCTGAAATTGAACGATCTACGTGCGATTCAGCAGCAAGATGCATCACTACATCAGGTTGAAAACTTTTAAATAATTCATCTAAAGCTGTACGGTCACAAATATCGGTCTGAGAAAACTGATAACGTGGGTGATCGGCAACAGAGCTTAAAGACTCTAGATTTCCCGCATAAGTGAGCTTATCGACATTTAATACTTCATGTTCAGTATTTTGAACAATATGACGAACCACCGCCGAACCAATAAAACCTGCACCACCAGTAACCAAGAACTTCATAATAAATCATGTAACTCCATTTTCTTAGTCACGGATTTTATCACCTATTTCCTATTTAATTTAGCGTTAACCTCAGAAAGCCCTACGCAGTTTGACCATTATTACAAAAAATAAAATATAAATACTTAGCTAAACTTATTTGTCCAAAACCCGATTTAACTTCCGAGTTATTTCGCTGGTATGATCTTGCATCTCTAACTCTTGAACAACCTGAGAGATTTGATAAGAATCTGAAACAGTTAATAAATATAGCCAATGTTGCTGTGCTAAAAACTTTAATTGGTGCTTAATCTGTTCATCCTGCATGGACTGCTCATCATAAAGTACCAGCAACTTACTTCCTGACATGACCACTTCTGCCACCATCGAAGTCGAGTCCGGACTCGTTAGAATCCAGTCAGCTGCTTTAATATAATCTTTGATATCACAGTTTTGGCCTTGTGCTACCCATGTTAACTGGTCATGAGGCTGAAAAATGCCATACTGCTCGGCAAGTTTCTGCAATTCTTTTTCAAAAGTAACCGATGTTCTTCGTGATGTCGTCAGTAACAATCTCGCTGTAGGATATTGCTTTCGAACCTGCTGTAAAACAGTTGCCCATTGTGCCGCCTTACCAATCTTTACTGTTTTAGTGTCAGCACCAATCAAAATTGTAATCGTTTGTTCAGCATTTTGAATACCCAAATGTTCTCGGGCCTGCTCGCGTGTTAGAGGTAAAGCACTCATTTTATTCGGTGCAATTGGATAGTAAAAATAATGAGGCAAAACAGCTTGTTGTTCATGAATAGTAAATACCACATCAAACAAGTTAGCGCGAATCCCCCGTAATGAACTCGCGACCAGATTTTTTACAGGTTGATCTTTGAGCAAATGTTGTTTGAGCAATAGATTGGCAAGTAGAGTGTT
Organism: Acinetobacter sp. OYA S30; assembly: GCF_033599315.1. NCBI lineage: Bacteria > Pseudomonadati > Pseudomonadota > Gammaproteobacteria > Moraxellales > Moraxellaceae > Acinetobacter > Acinetobacter sp. OYA S30. The sequence continues at coordinate 30,756 of NZ_JAWVAV010000007.1, read as the reverse complement.
TCCCCCTGCCGATACAATATAAGCAACCTGTTTCTGCTCTAATGCTCTTAGGGTTTGGGCATCAAAAAAATAACGTAACCACTCTGTATTTATTGAAAACTTGATCAGTAACTTCAGAACACGATACAACCATTTTTTAGGTAGATTTAATTGAACCCATTCGACCTGATACTCTTGCTGTTGATTCAGTAGTTGCACTATTCCTTGAGTTTGAGTTTCATGGCCTGCTTTACCATCGGTCAACGCTAGGATAAAAGGTTTTTGTTGTGCCATTAATCTATCATCCTATGCTGAAAGCAATGATTGATAGACTTGGACCGTATGATCAATCATCTTTGTAAAAGTCAGTTGTTCCTGTGCCAGAGCATAAGCCTTTTTAAAACTTGCTTCAGGGACTACCACATCCAAATAGTTTTGAATCACTTGTTGCAATGCTTCAATATTATTTGGTTCACATAGAAACTCAACAGGAATAAACTCAGCCATCATTCCGACATCAGTTCCTATTACAGGACGTTGAAGCAATAAACTTTCAGCAAGTGTATACGGACCCCCTTCACGCAAGGAAGACACAATCAAAGCCTCATGGTCTGTAATCAATGGGTGAATATTGTCACTATACCCATACAAGTGAACCCGATCAGCTAATTGGTACTCTTGAATCAATTGCTCTAACTTTTCTCGTTCTTCACCATCACCAACAATAGTTAATTGGTGTGAAATGTTCCGCCAAGCAGCCAGTAAAAGATCGAAACCTTTCACTTCATTTAAACGCCCAATGGCAATAAATTTTCTATTTTTTACAAATGATTGAGCAGGCATATTCAAAGAAATACCATTATAGACCACACTGAGTTTTTCCGGCTGCCCCACAATCTGCGCGAGTCGCTTACTCACACAAATGATATGATCAAATGCTAAGTAAGAATCAATCTTTTTCTTTGCACCATGGATAGTCACCACACAAGGGAAATCAAAACCTGCAATCATGCCTTGCAACAGTTTGGCCGTTTTAGAAGCATGAGCATGTAGCACTTGTGGTTCTGTCCCCAATATTGTTTTTTTAAGCAGATATTTCGTCCACGGGTTATAACGACTGCCACTCATATCAAAAGCAACAAAGTTCACCGAACTTTCCACCTGACTTTGATATTTCTGATGTGCAATTAAAGAAACTTTATGTGCTTGTGATAAACCAGCAGCCAGCTCAAGTACATGCTTTTCTAGGCCACCTTCCTCATCACTCGCCATCACAAGCGTAATTTTCATGATTAGCCCTCACGCGTACCAAGTTTTAAACGAAGCTTGACGGCAAATAATGAATCTTTTCCGCTGATCTTAATACGTTGTAGTTGCATAAAGTCCGGCTGTTCATCATCAATGCCTTCGATTGTGGTCACTGCATTGCTATACCCTGACTGTTTTGCCAGTTTAACATCTCGGTCTGAGTAAATACCAAATGGGTAAGCAAAACTGGTTACTGGCTTTTCTATCAGTTGTTCAAGCCACTGCTTTGAATCAGTTAGTTCTTTTAAACAATCCGTATCATCCAGTTTGTTTAAATTAGCATGCGTTAACGTATGTGAACCAATTTCGATCAGTTCGCTATCTGCCAGTTGCTTGACTTGAGCATCATTCAACTTAGCTTCACGCATGAGTTCACCACTATTATGATGTTCTTTTTTATAGGTTGACCAATCACGATCATGACGATCAACCACCACATATATGGTTGCCTTGGCCTGATATTTTTCTAAAATCGGATAAGCATTTTGTAAGTTGTCTAAATAACCATCATCAAAGGTAATGGCAACTGTTTTGGCTGGGTGATTTCCCCAGTTCTCTTGCAATTCGTGCATCGTTACAAAATGGAAGCCTTGCGCTTTCATCCAAGCAACTTGCTTTTCAAACTCAGCGGGCTTGACCCGAAGCTTATTAAATTTGGCACCATTAATATGGTCTCGTACCATGTGATACATCAATACACGTGGTCGATTCCAATCCACTGCTGGCTTCCACCACGCATACTTATAGCTAAATAACACGGTAAGCAAAACCAGTAAAATCAGGATATAAATCACAATGCCAAACTCATTATTTCGCTAAAAGATATGTTGCCACACGGTCTGCTTCTTTAAAAGCATAAGGTTGTGGTAACTGTACGACACAAGTATTCTGTGAGATTAGTTGTGATTGTATCATTTGATCAATCGAGTGCGTAATTCTATCGTCTTTCAACCGATCGATTGCTATGACCCCTACGCGACAACCCGCAGTAAGTGCTTCAAAAACCATAGAAACGCTATCTTCTGTTACCCATACAGCTTCTGCTTTTTGCATCTCTTCAAAAATCCAGCCTTGAGGTGTTTGCTCAACCGGAAATATTTGTAAATGCTGGGCAAAACTTTGTTGTCTTAAAATATCAATAAACTCTGCTGGTGTTCGACGTGAAGTCGTTAGAATGATTTCGGCATCCGGATTATTCTCAACAATCTTTTGCACGCTTAATAATACTTTTTCTTGGTTCCATTGATGCCGTTTTGACGAACCACCTAATGCAATTAAAATTCTAGAAGCTTGATGGCGTTTTTCATTACGAATGGGATTTAATGCCCCACGCGTAACAATCACTCGATTATTCGCAGGAATACCGTCGTGCTCTGGAATCACAGCATAATTAAACCAAACCGTCGGTAAATTTGGCTTCATTAAAATAATGGTCTTAGCCTTTTTGAAAATTTTACCGAGCAACCAGACACGAAAATGTGTATGACTTCCAACACCAAATATAAAATCGGGTGCCTGTTGAAATAGAGATTTTTTTGAAGAAAAAAGCGTTTTGATTAGAGAAAGAATAGGCAAGTCATTAATAGAGACTTCTTCAAAAGTTGCATTTGCCTGCTGTCTTTGCATCGCCTGAAACAAGCCTAAAGCTTGTGAGCGATGCCCTGCTTTACCATCAGAGACATAGACAATATGCATAAAAGCTCCCTAACCCAAAAATAAAAAGGCGAAACCAACGTTCGCCTTTTCATGTTAACGGATTAACTTATTTTACGTAAGTTAACCAGTGTTCATATTTTGGATTTTTACCTTGAACTGCATCAAAGAAAGTCTTTTGGATTTCAGTGGTAATTGGGCCACGGCAGCCCGCACCGATTTGACGGTCATCGTATTCACGAATTGGTGTTACTTCAGCAGCAGTACCTGTGAAGAATGCTTCATCGGCAATATAGAATTCGTCACGCGTAATACGACGCTCAACAACTTCATAACCAAGATCTTTAGCAATCGTCATCACGGTTTGGCGTGTAATACCGTCAAGTGCACCACCCGCAATATCTGGAGTGTGTAAAACGCCATCTTTAATCAAGAATACGTTTTCACCAGAACCTTGGCACACATAACCTTGTGGATCCATAAGCATTGCTTCATCGTAACCAGAATGTGCAACTTCTTGGTGAGCAAGAATTGACAACGTGTAGTTACCAGATGCTTTTGCTTTACACATGGTCACGTTTGGATGATGGTGAGTAAATGATGAAGTTTTAACGCGAATACCTTTCGCCATTGCTTCATCACCAAGATATGCACCCCATGCCCATGCTGCAACAGCGGCATGAATAGTGTTATTTGTTGCTGCAATACCAAGTTTCTCTGAACCGATCCAGATCAGTGGACGTAAATAGCAAGAAGCTAATTTATTTTCACGAACAACATCGATTTGTGCTTGTTCAAGCGCTGCTTGATCATACGGCACTTTCATTTGATAAATTTTTGCTGAATTTAACAAACGTTTTGTGTGGTCTTGAAGACGGAAAATTGCAGTACCTTTAGGAGTTTCATAAGCACGAACACCCTCAAATACGCCCATACTGTAGTGTAAAGTATGGGTTAAAACGTGAATCTTTGCATCACGCCAATCAATTAATTGTCCATCTTGCCAAATAAAACCATCACGATCAGCCAAATTCATGGAACACTCCAAATTGTTATAAAATCATTCACTATCCAACTCAACCGAGGCGGTTGGGTCTATTAATCTTTGCCATAAATTGCAAACGACCGCACGGGTACTACGCCAGTCCGCTGCGCTTACTTGCATGGATTGATTCGCAAGGGCTAAGCGGTGGCTTTCGGCACGTTCACTAAGATAGGCTCGAATTAATGCTGTGGCATCTTCACTGGATAAGCAGTCTGCTTTAGCAGCATCTTCTAATATTCTTACATTATCAGAATAATGGGCGAGATCGGGTTTCGTCCCGCTCCATGCAAGTACAGCATACTGTGCCATAAATTCGATATCTACGATACCACCTGCGTCCTGTTTTAAATGAAAAATACCATGTTTTTTTTGTTCAGAAGATGAACCTAAGTGGTCTTTCATTTTCTGACGCATTTTCAGCACTTCCTCACGAACATAAGCCTCATCTCTAGATTGAGTCAATATCTCGCGGCGAAATATTTCAAATTTTTGGCAAAGCGCTTCATCACCTGCAATAGAACGTGCACGAACTAATGCCTGATGCTCCCAAAGCCATGCACTTTTCAACTGATAATGCTCATAGGCTTTCAGGCTTGTCACCAATAAACCTGCCTCACCTGAAGGTCTTAAACGTGTATCAATTTCATAAACGCGGCCATCAAGCGTTTGAGTGGTCATTAAAGACATAAACTTTTGAGCGACACGCATGGCAAACTCAAAACCAGTTATTGACTTAGTACCATCCGTGTCGGCTTGTTCATCTAGATAGTGAATAAAGACCAGATCTAAGTCCGAACCATAGCCCAGTTCAATACCACCCACCTTGCCATAACCAATGACAGCAAAGGCTTTATAATCGAGTGAACAACGTTTTCCCTCGACATCTTTTGGGTAACCATGACGCTTTGCTACGGTCTGATAAGCTAAATTAAGAGTTGCATTAACACTGACTTCTGCAATATCTGTCAAAGCATCAGAGACCTTCATAAGAGGACTTTCAGCTAACACATCACTTGCAGCGACCGTTAACACATTACTCTTTTTAAACAAGCGAAGTACCCGCATTTGATCTTCGACCTGATCAATTTCGATACGAAGTAATTGCTGACGTAATGAGTCTTCCAAGTCCTTACGTTTTGGTAATTCAAAGTCCATCGACAAGAACTCATCCAGCAATACCGGATATTGCGTTAACTCTTCACAAATCCACGGGCTCACTGTCGCCATTTTTACTAAGCGTTGTAATGCCCCTTTACTTTCAATCAGCATTACCAAATAGACGGTTCGACGCATGACTGATTCAATCAGTGGCATTAAACGTAATAATGCAGTTTGTGGTTGTTCAGACTGTAAAATGGCTTCAATTAAATGGGGCCAAAACGTTTTTAAACGCTGCACGGCATTGGAAGGAAGTTTTTTAAGTGCATGACCATGCCAGAACTCATGAATCAGATTTTTTGCATTATCATCTAACACTTCATCTAGCTGCTGCTCTAACTGCCCAAAGTTCTCGGTAGCTGCATTGGAACTTGTGTCTTCAATGAGCTGCTTAAACTGAACTTTTACTTTTTGGCGTTTCTCGTTCAGAACATCAATAAATTCATTCCAACTCGTAAAACCCAAGGTATCTATAATGCGTTGTCGTAAATCTGTTTCTTCTGGTAATAGTTGCGTTTGCTGATCATTCAAGGCTTGAATTGCATGTTCAACACGGCGCAAAAACAGGTAAGCATCTTCAAGCTCTAGTACGGCCTGTTTCTCTAACAAGCCTGCCTCACCAATATGTTCAAGACTGACCAAACATTGACGATCTTGCAGCTCACGTTTAGAACCGCCGTAAATAAGCTGGAACACCTGAACAATAAACTCAATTTCGCGTATACCGCCTGCCCCGAGCTTAATGTCATCTTCAATATGCCGACGTAATACTTCGCGCTCAATCATCGCTTTCATATCGCGCATGGCAGCAAAAGCGGTGTAATCGACATAACGACGGAATACAAAAGGACGTGTCATTTCTAATAAGTCTTGCCCTTCTTTACCCCCAGTGACTACGCGTGCCTTAATCCATGCGTAACGTTCCCATTCACGGCCATGCTGACTTAAATATTTTTCTAAAGCTGCATGACTAATCGCTAATGCTGAGCCATCTCCCCAAGGCCGTAAACGCATGTCTACTCGAAACACAAAACCATCTGCGGTGATATGTTCAAGTAAATAAATAAGTTTTTGTCCCCACAAAATACAGAACTGCTGTACATCAATACATTTACGACCGTTGGTTTCGCCTTGCTCATCAAAAGCAAAAATCAGGTCGATATCACTTGATAAATTTAATTCCTGTGCCCCAAGCTTACCCATGGCAACCACAATCAAATCTTGAACTTTGCCTGAATAACTTAATGGTTCGCCGTGTTTAGCAACCAATGCAACACGAGCAAAAGCCTTTGCGGCACAAATACTTGCATCTGCAAAGTCTGAAAGTTCACGAGTAAGTGTAACTACATCCGTCAGTTGATTGGCATCTTGCCAGATCCAGCGAAACATTAAACGACTGCGCAGTATACGAAGCGCACGCATCCACGTTATTTCATCGCCAATTCCATCAAGCGTGGTGTCTACAAGTTGGTAAATTTGTTCTGTTGAGAGCGGTGCAGCAAATTGATCTATTTGATAATCTTGTTCTAAAACAGCCTGATGTAATCCTAAAACTTGTTCAGCATATTGGCTGGCACGCAATGTTTTTTGTAACTGCTCCGCATTCATATAAAAAAGCTCTTTTCCTCAGACTCTCTTTTTAGTTATAGCAGTTCAAGTAGTAGTAGGAAAAGGGATTAAACCAATTTTGCTTCAGATGTATTTTGTTGTTCTATATGATGTTCAGGAACTTCTTGAGCAGAGGGTAATAAAACTTTAAATGTCGTTCCCACTCCTTTTTGGGAAGTTACACTAATTTTCCCCTGATTAATCTCGACAAAACGCTTACATAAGCTCAAACCTAAACCCGCACCTTTTTCCCCAGCGGTGCCTTTAAAGCTTGCTGTAATACGCGGATGGAATAAATTTGCCATTTGCTGTTCAGTCATGCCAAGCCCTGTATCACGCACAGTGATTTCGACATTTGTACCCACCTGCTTTGCTTCAATGAACACTTTTCCAGAGCCGTCAACATCGGTAAATTTCAATGCATTTGACACCAAGTTTTGGATCACGGAAGTCATCATATTGATATCGGCATAGATTTTTAAATCTTCGGAAACCGCATTTACCAATTCAATATTTTTCTTTAAAGCTAAAGTATGCAGCACATCACAAACAATATTGCTCACTTGTCTAAGCTTAAAATTAATTGGGTGATAAACAAAGCGACCACCTTCGGCCATTGCCCATGTCAGCAAACTTTCAAGTAAGTTATAGGTCGATTGAGAAGTGTCGTATAAATAATCGGCAATGTTTTGAATACTCGACTCATCCAGTGTTTCACGTTCTTTAGCTAACACTTCGGAGAAACCTAACAAGCCATGAAATGGTGCCCGCAAGTCATGCGAAATAATGGAAAAGAACTTTGTTTTACTCGAGTTCAGCGCGACTTGCTGCTCATAGAGTTCATTTAATTCTTCATAATTAAACTTCAACTCGACTTGTTGCATAAAACTAGAACAGTAATCGAGAAGCAACTGAATTTGATCATCTTCAAAACAAGTTTCATCATCATCGAAGAAAACTGCAAATCCCATAGATGTCTGGTCAGGCTGCACCAAATGGACAGCTAAGGCACGCCCACATTCAATATTTAACTCTTTTAAATAGTTGATTAAATTTTGATAAGAAGGATGATTGTGATGAATCACCTGTTGTTTAGCAAAACATTGTTTTAGGTGTCTTGAAGGTTTAAAGGAAATTGCAGTCATGCCATCCGGGCAATGATGCCAAAAATAAGGTTCCTGATTAAAAGTAAGCAAAGCTTTTTGACACTTCAACAGGCGAAGACTAAACCGGAAAAATTGCTCAATATAATTCTGCTCGGCATTTAATCCAAGTAATAGTGATATCTTACAAGCTGTTAACTGCTCTACCTGATGTAGTTCTAATCGCTGTGTCATGCCCGCCTCACAGATTTTGTCATTGTTGGTCGGAACCGCTCTTTTGAAGAATGTACTTATAATCATTATGATCTACTACAAACTTTAACACATTACATTAAAAGAGCAACTTTCTTTTCGAAATAGAAATGTGAAGTTTCAATTAAAGGTTTTCAGATACATAAAGTGGGTATGCTTTAGAAAAATACAACAATTTTTTTGGAAGAAAGAGTTGTAAGTAATAAGAAATAAGAAGTCAAAATTAGCTAAAAAAGAGATAAAAATTAACTTAAATCATCTTATAAATATGAAACCTTAACTTCGACTCAAATTTTGCTTTTATCAAATGCATTTCATATTTAAATAAAGTTTTCTTAAATTGAAAAATTAAAAGACTTTTAATAGCTCTAAATTTATAAGCGATTTGATCCCGACCCTCGGAACCAAAGCAAGTAGCTCATAATTTCTTAAAGTCTAGGAACTTTTTTATATCCAACAAAAAACCCCTAAACCGTCAGTTTAGGGGTTTTCGTAGAATCATAAGATTCTGAATCTTGGTCCCGAGGGTCGGACTCGAACCGACACGTCATCTCTGACAGCGGATTTTGAGTCCGCCGCGTCTACCAATTTCACCACCTCGGGAGAGGAAGTATGTTTGTGTTGCGTATATTAGCGCGTTTGCAAAACTTGTCAAACCCTAAGTGAATATTATCGTTCACTTTTAGATCATTTAAACATTTTTCATGATTTAGGCCAGAAGCACAGCCATTAAAAAGCGAAAAAGTTTATACTAGGCGCAATTTTTGCGGTGTTTTTTCTCAAATATGCAACTGTCTGACTTTTCCTTTGAACTACCCGATGAACTTATTGCCCGTTACCCACTCGAAACACGTAGTGCTTCGCGTTTATTGCATTTAGATGCTAAGGGCCAATATCACGATCATATGTTCACAGATATTATTGATCTGTTCGAAGAAGGCGATTTATTGGTACTCAACGATACCAAAGTCATGAAAGCTCGACTTAAAGGGAAACGTGCTACAGGTGGTGCTATTGAAATTTTGGTTGAGCGTATGCTGAACCACACCACAGCGTATTGCCATATTAAAGCGAGCAATTCACCTAAAGCAGGGGCTGAGCTTTTTGTTGGTGCGGACAATATTCCCGTGATTGTGCGTGGCCGTCACGAAAACTTATTTGTCGTTGAGTTTTCCCAACCAATTTTGCCAGTACTTGAGCAATATGGTCAGTTACCTATTCCGCCTTACTTCAATCGTGAAGCAGAAGAAATTGACACTGAACGCTATCAAACGGTTTTCCATAATCCAGAAAAAATTGCCAGTGTGGCTGCCCCAACAGCAAGCTTGCATTTTGACGAAGAGTTGTTAGCAGAGTTAGATCAAAAAGGCGTTAAGAAAACCTTTGTGACTCTTCACGTCGGTGCAGGTACTTTTATGCCTGTACGTACTGATGACATTACGAATCATGTCATGCACAGTGAATGGTGTGATGTTCCTCAAGAAACTATTGATTTAATTTTGGCAACTAAAGCACGCGGTAATAAAGTGATTGCTGTCGGTACAACTGCAACACGTGCTTTAGAAAGTGCAGCTCAAGCGCATGGCGGAAAAATTGCAGCATGGACTGGTGATACGCAAATCTTTATTTATCCAGGTTATGAGTTCTGCATCGTAGACCGTTTAATTACTAACTTCCATTTACCTGAGTCTACCCTGCTCATGTTAGTTTCAGCATTGTCAAATAGAGAAAATATTTTGGCTGCTTATGAACATGCCGTTAAAGATCGCTATCGCTTCTTTAGTTATGGCGATGCAATGCTGATTGATAAATTAGAAGTTTAAAGATTAAAGCTGGGTTAAATCTTATAAGTTAATTCGAGGTTTAACCCAGCATCTATAATTAAAATAAAAATAGTCTTAGTATTTCTATTTATCTCTTTCAATTTAAAAGATAATCTAGAGTTAGCACTTTATGATAATCAACTCATTACTTTCATGCCGATTGATACCATACAACAAGCACTTCATATAAGACGTAAAAAAAATACACAAGTCTTTCGTAATATTGCCCGACTTTGGGATGCTGGACAAAAGTCACAAACAGATCAAGAACTCTTAAACGCGTTACATCCATGGCGTGAAGATCATAACCTTCGTTTTGTGAATACCCTGTCGTATTTATTAAGTATTTGTAGTATTACGACGCTATTGTTTGGATATTTTTTTCATCCTCATATTCAATATATTTGGAGTCTATTATGGGCATTTTTAACTGGTTTCCTCGCCTATTTGCTCTATGAACCGCAAAAACCTTTAACTGAAGTTATTCATTATTTAGAACAGCGTATGACTGCTTTACGTTATGGCCTAAAGTTTCAGCAGTTACCAGCTTATCTTCCAATACAAGCCCAACCCATTTTAGTCTTAAGCAAATTAAAACAACACTTTCCACTTTTTAACCGAGGCAATGAAGCGAATGAAATTACCGAGTTTGCTTCAGTAACATGGAATGACGGCATTACAGATCATCAAGTCCTGCTATTTAAATACCACTATGTAAATAATTTACCTATTCTTCAAGACCAGAACAGCGATAAAAAAATAGTAAAAGAGATTCATAAAGACTTATGGGGCGCTTTTATTTTTCAAATACCAGCTTTAGGTATTGCTGTAAGTAATCAACGTTCTCGCTTTTTTGAACCATACTTAAGCGAATGGCAAAGTAGCGACATTCTCATTAACCAAGAACTGAGTATTTTCGGAACCAACCAGCACCAGTTAGCTAAAGAAATGAGCCCAAGTCTAACGTTAAAACTTCATGATTTTTTTCAACATTTTAGAGGGGATTTAATTTATCATCATGAAGAGCAAATATTATGTTATCTCGGTGAGCAAGATCTTTTTCAAACCACCCGCAAACGTAGTGAAATTCATGATATTCCAGCATTACGTGGACATTTACGTACCATGACCATGCCGCAATATGAAAAATTTCAGCAATTCATGCTTAATTTAATTAAATAAATCTCTCGTACTGCTACTGCTGAACTGGCAACTTATTAAAAAAATAAGAAGTTAGAGGGCATAATGAGGGAATAACAATAAGAGGAGTAAAAATGACAGGCTTATTCATTTTCTTGGGGATTTTCGTCGTACTGATTGCGTGGGGCATCCACATTCGCAATAACATTGTGCGTTATTTCAATGCGACCAAACGCGCTTGGGCTGAGGTTGCAAATTTCGAACGCCAGAAAGTAAAAACACTTGAAGCACTAGAAACCACACTCAATCAATATACTCAGTTCGAGAAGTCAACTTTAGAACAAGTAACTGCTTTACGTCAGCAAATTCTAAGTTTGAATGTCGATCATACTGATATTGCTCAATTACAACAGATCGAAAAAATGAGTAAAGAGCTAATCCGCAGCCTAAATGTGGTGGTTGAAAATTATCCTGAACTAAAAGCAGATATACTCTATAGCAAAATGATGGATGATATTCAGGAACAAAACGAAAATGTCGGCGCGGCAATCACCATTTTTAACCGCAACGTCGAAGTATTTAATAATCAGATTGAAGTGTTCCCAAATAATATTATCAATACGATGACTTTATCTAAAAAAACAATTCGTCCTTTTCGAGATAACTTGGCTACTGACAATTTTGACTATAAACCGAACTTTTAGTCGAAATAAAAAAACAATCGGTCACCCAGAAATTTGACCGATTTTATAGTCAGCTACATTTAGTAGTAGAACTACGTCGCAGAATCAAGGAAAATAGCCCTCTTTTTAGCAGCGAACTGTTTTTTCGCCCTTGCACTGCCCTACGGCATTGCTTGCTATTGTTCAGGATTTTTAAATGAAGTTTGAAAAATTAGGTCAGTCGGGTCGTGCCCGTCGTGGTCGTTTAACTTTAGAACATGGTGTTGTTGAAACCCCTGTTTTTATGCCGGTGGGGACTTACGGTACAGTCAAAGGCATGCTGCCACGTGATATTGAAGATATTCAGGCACAAATTATTTTAGGTAATACCTTCCATTTATATTTGCGTCCGGGCCTTGAAGTGATCAAGCAACACGGCGGCTTGCACGACTTTATTAAATGGAATAAGCCAATTTTGACTGACTCTGGCGGCTTCCAAGTATTTAGTCTTGGCGCTATGCGTAAAATTAAGGAAGAAGGTGTTACTTTCCGTTCTCCGATTGATGGTTCAAAAGTCTTTTTATCGCCTGAAATTTCAATGGAAATTCAGCATGTATTGAACTCTGACATTGTCATGATTTTTGATGAATGTACGCCTTATCCTGCGACACATGAAGAAGCACAAAAATCATTACAGCTTTCTTTGCGCTGGGCAAAACGCTGTAAGGCTCATCACCACGATGAACTTAAAAATAAAAATGCGTTATTTGGCATTATTCAAGGCGGCATGTATGAAGACTTACGTGATGAGTCTTTAAATGGCTTACTTGAAATCGGCTTTGACGGTTACGCAATTGGTGGTTTGTCAGTTGGTGAACCAAAAGAAGAGATGATCAAGGTTTTAGATTATCTTCCAAACAAGATGCCGCATGACAAACCACGTTACCTGATGGGTGTAGGTAAACCTGAAGATATCGTTGAAGCGGTGCGCCGTGGTGTCGATATGTTTGACTGTGTAATGCCAACACGTAATGCACGTAATGGTCATTATTTTGTCACTGATGGTCTGGTACGTATTCGTAATAGTAAATATCGTCATGACCAAGGACCACTTGACCCACACTGCGATTGCTATACCTGTAAGAACTTTACTCGTGCTTACCTGTTCCACCTTGAGAAGTGTGGAGAGATGTTGGCGTCTATGCTTGGTACCATTCATAACTTACGTTATTACCAACGTTTAACTGAAGGTATGCGTGATGCATTAGACAATGGCACTTTTGATGAATTTGTTCAGGACTTTTATGCCCGCCGCGGATTAGAAGTTCCACCATGCCCTGTCGATGAATAAGCGAGATTTGCGCTCAACCTCAAGACAAGGTAAATTGCAAAACGAATTAGGATTATGTCAGGTATCTGACTCATATTTTTTAACTTTAGGAAATTAAAATGAGCTTGTTCATTTCTACTGCACATGCAGCTCCAGCAGCAGCCCAAAGCCCTGGCCTTTTACCAAACATTTTGATGATTGTTGTATTCGTTGCAATCTTCTATTTCTTAATTTGGCGTCCTCAAGCAAAACGTGCAAAAGAACACCGTTCTTTAATCGAAAGCTTGGGTGTTGGTAGCGAAGTTGTCTTTGCTGGCGGTTTAATGGGCAAAGTAACTAAACTTGAAGGTGACTATGCGGTTGTTGAACTTAACCGTGGTGTAGAAGTAAAAATTCAGCGTGCCAGCGTAATTTCTGTATTACCAGAAGGCACTCTAAATAACCTTTAATCATAAAACAGTCGTGCTTTAGCACGGCTTTTTCATTTAAGAAGAAAGCGAATGCGTTACCCTGCATGGAAATATTTACTGATTCTGGTTGTTCTGGTAGTCAGTACATTATACGCACTGCCTAGTCTATATCCGGATGAGCCCGCCGTTCAAATTTCCGGTGCCAAAGCTGGTACCCAAATTGATCAAAGTGTGGTGCAAAAAGCAGAGCAAATTTTAAAAACAGCAAATATTGCAAGCCACGATAATACTTTTACAAATAATGCTGCTCTCTTGCGTGTCAGCTCTTCTGAAGCGCAATTGAAAGCAAAAGAAGTATTACGCCGTGACTTAGGTGATCAATATGTTGTAGCCCTAAACCTTGCACCAACAACTCCAGAATGGTTGCAAAAAATTGGGGCGAAACCAATGAAACTTGGTTTGGACTTACGTGGTGGTGTCCACTTCTTGCTTGAAGTAGATATGGACAAAGCCATTTCCCAACGTATGGAAACCTCTGCCACTGATTTGCGTCGTCAGTTCCGTGAAAACAAAATTAAATTTAACAATCTTGCGTTAAATAATAATGTGATCACTGTTCAGTTTGCTGACAATGCGGATCGTGATGCAGCAATGGATTTTTTACGCCGTAATGGTAATGAATATACCCAACAGGCATTAGCGAGCACGACAGGTTCAATCTTAAAGCTCACTTATACTGATGTACGTCGTCAAGAAATTCAGGCTTATGCAGTTAATCAGAACTTAACAACACTACGTAATCGTATTAACGAACTTGGTGTTGCAGAAGCTTTAGTACAAAGTCAGGGTAGCAACCGTATTGTCGTTGAATTACCGGGTGTTCAAGATACAGCAGAAGCTAAACGTGTTTTAGGCCGTACTGCTAACCTCGAATTCCGTTTGGTATCTGACTTAAATGATCAATATATTGATCCATATACGGGTAAATATAATGGTCAACCGTTACCTCCAGGTACGGAAGTTTTTGCTTATCAGTCTTTAGATAGTGGTCGCCAACTGTTGTTGCAACGTAACCGTATCTTGACTGGTGAACGCGTTCAAAATGCAAGTTCTGGCTTTAGCCAAGACTCTGGTGGTGCCGAAGTAAATATTACGCTCGATAGTGCTGGCGGTAAGCTGATGTCAGATGCAACCCGTAATGCAGTTGGAAAACGCATGGCGGTATTGTTCATCGAAAATAAACAAAAGATTAGCTACGTTACAGATCCAAAAACTGGTGCTCAAACAGAAGTTCGTACACCATATACCGAGTCTGTCGTGATTAATGCCGCAACCGTTCAAGCCGTTTTAGGTTCAACTTTCCGTATTACTGGTTTAAGTTCACCTCAAGAAGCATCTGAACTTGCGTTAATGCTTCGTGCCGGTGCTTTAGCTGCGCCAATGTACTTCGTTGAAGAGCGTGTTGTTGGTCCAAGCCTTGGTCAAGAAAACATTGATAAAGGTGTACTATCAACGCAAATCGGTTTCTTGCTTGTTGCAATCTGGATGGTCGTATTCTTCCGTCTATTTGGTTTAATCGCGAACTTTGCACTTGTATTTAACTTGGCAATGATTTTAACCATTATGTCTTGGATAGGTGCTTCCCTCACCTTACCGGGTATTGCGGGTATCGTCATTACCATTGGTATGGCCGTCGACGCCAACGTACTGATATGTGAACGTATTCGAGAAGAAATGCTCTGGGGGGCCTCACCTAAACAGGCCATTGTGGCGGGTTATGATCGAGCCTATAACACTATTTTCGACTCGAACTTAACAACGTTCCTTGTTGCATTCATTCTGTTTGCAATCGGTACTGGCCCGATTAAAGGTTTCGCCGTGACATTAATGATCGGTATTATTTGCTCAATGTTTACTGCAATTACAGTAACGCGTGCGATTGTACAAATCATTTATGGTAAACGCCGTAACTTGAAAAAGTTGAGCATTTAAGGAGATCTATGATGACTAAAGTGACTCAACAGCCTTCAAAACAATATGGTCGTCCGGATGATACAAAAATCATCCCGTTCATGAAGATTGCTAAACCTGCAGCAATCTTCTCGATCCTTATTACTTTAGCGAGCATTTTCTTTATTGCGACCAAAGGTCTTAACTTAGGTTTGGATTTTACAGGTGGTGTTTCAGCCGAGCTTAACTATGCTCAGCCAGCAAATCAGGCAGAAGTTATTCAGGCTCTCGACAAAGCTGGTTTTAAAGATGCTGTAGTACAAACTTTAGGTAGTAATAAAGACTTACTTGTTCGTATGCCAGTACAAGATATTAAGGTTGAAGATCTTAATAATGCGATTACCAAAGCTGTGCAATTACCAAACAATGCAGCAGAAGTTCATAAAGTGGACTCTGTAGGCGGTCAGGTAGGTAACGAGCTTTATGTTCGTTCGGCTGGTGCTGTTGCACTTGCGCTGATTTTAATGTTGATCTATGTCACCATTCGCTTTGAGTTCAAACTCGCAATGGGTGCCGTGATGTCTTTATTCCATGACATCATCATCATTATTGGTGCATTTGCTTTATTCCAATGGCCATTTGACCTGACAGTTTTAGCTGCGGTACTTGCGGTGATTGGTTTCTCGCTTAACGATAACATCGTTGTTTCAGACCGTATCCGTGAAAATTTCCGTAAAATTCGCGGTGCAACTCCACGTGAAATCGTTGATATTGCGTTAACTGAGACTTTACGCCGTACCATCCATACCTCAATGACCTTATTGCTCGTAGTACTTGCAATGATGTTCTTAGGTGGTGATGGCTTACACTGGTTCTCTGTTGCAATGTTTGTCGGTGTCTTTGTCGGTACTTACTCTTCGATTTATATCGGTACAGCATTTGCCTTATGGCGTGGTCTTAACCGTCAAGACTTCATTGTTCAGGTCAAACCTGAATTTGAAGATGAAATCCCTTGATTGTCTAAATAAGACTATAAAAAAACCGCGATTTATTCGCGGTTTTTTTATGTGGTTCAAAAATTATTTACGGCGTAAAGCATCCGAAATAGCTTCAACCAATTGTTGAGAAATTTCTTGCTTAGATGCTTTTTCTAACTCACGTTTTTTCATATGGTAACTTTCAGCAAAAAATACTGTCATCGCATTTTCATCAGAAGCAAAGCCAATATCGGCGCGAGAAACATCGTTACATGCAATCATATCTAGCTTTTTAGCAACGAGTTTCCCTGCTGCATATTCTTCAACATTCTGCGTTTCGGCAGCAAAGCCCACCATAAATGGACGTTTTTCCTGAGCTGCAATGGTTGCCACAATATCCGGATTTTTTACAAGGGAAACATTCAGCTCATCCCCTGCTTTCTTAATTTTATGCTCTGCCACTTCGGCGACGCGATAATCAGCTACAGCCGCCGTCGCAATAAAGATGTCACAGCCAGTCTCAAGCGACTCCATACTGACATCTAACATTTGTCGAGCCGAAGCAACATTTACACGTTGAACACCGTTTGGAGTATCTAAACTTACGGGACCAGCAATTAAGGTGACTTTTGCGCCTGCTGCATAACATGCCGCAGCTAAAGCAAAGCCCATTTTTCCAGTACTATGATTTGAGATATAACGGACAGGGTCAATCGCTTCACGGGTTGGTCCGGCAGTAATTACAACTCGCTTACCTGCCAACAACCCAAATTTTTCAGCAATTGCACGTTGGGCTTGATGGAAATAACCCGCCACTTGCCTTGCAATTTCTTCTGGTTCTGGCATACGGCCTAAGCCTACATCACCACACGCCTGCTCCCCTGCATCTGGCATAATCACATGCACGCCATCTTCAACCAGAGTTTGTAAATTACGCTGAGTTGCTTTTGCAGCCCACATTTGCTGGTTCATCGCAGGAGCGACCCACACAGGCGCTTTAGTTGCTAAAAATAAAGTACTGAGTAAGTCATCTGCCAAACCATTAGCAAACTTAGCTAATGTGTCACAGCTTGCTGGAGCAACCAGTAATAAATCAGCCCAACGAGCCAATTCAATATGGCCCATTCCAGCTTCAGCCTCAGGGTCTAAAAGCTCGGTATGTACAGGATTTCCTGAAAGAGCCTGAAAGGTTAGAGGTGTAATAAATGCTTGAGCCCCGTGTGTCATCACAACCCGAACGTCAAAACCATAATCTTTAAGACGACGGACCAAAATGGCACTCTTATAGGCAGCAATCCCACCTGTAACAGCTAAAACAATGTTTTTATGAGGAATAACACTTAAATCAAAGCTCACGAACAGGATACCTTTCTGTTGCAGTGGCGCTCACAATAGCATTAAATACGCGCAGACCCAAGATTGATTGGGCAAACAAAATAAATTTTTAAGCAGAATATTGCTGGGGAATATGAATACTTCTATTAAAAATTGGCCAGAACAAGAACGGCCAAGAGAACGGTTATTACAACAAGGCCCTCAAAGCCTTTCTGACTCTGAACTACTCGCGATCTTTCTTCGCTCAGGTTCACGTCAACATTCAGCAGTAGAGCTCGCACGTTTACTGATTCAACAGTTTGGTAGTCTAAACGCTGTTTTCGATGCATCTTACAATGAATTAGCTCAATTTAATGGTATTGGAGCTACCAAGTATTCCCAATTACTGGCCGTAAAAGAGCTTGGACGGCGTTACCTCGACTATCATTTTAGTCAGACTGAGCTAAGCCTTCATTCTTCTCATTTAGTTCTAGATTATTTGCGTTACGAATTAAAAGGTGAAAAACAAGAAGTCTTTGCGGTACTTTGCTTAGATGCCGAGTTGAGAAAACTACATTTTAAAAAGTTATTTTTTGGTTCAGTTCAACACTGCGCTGTTTCAGTGAATCAAACCTTACGTTATGCCTTACAACAGCACGCTTGCCAATTAGTAATAGCACATAACCACCCATTTGGTTCCCCACAGCCCTCGCCTGAAGATATTAAACTCACACAGCAACTTGAACAGGCCTGTCAGCTTGTTGAAATTCGCTTACTGGACCATTTTATTATCTCGCCAGAAGGTAGCTTTTCATTTGCTGAACAACAACTGCTCAACCCTACTTCAATAGCCGTTCAATGATATTGACAAAGCTTCACTAAGCTTAGAATATCAAAACAAAAATAGCGACGTTTAAAATAAAATGATTGTTCGTGAACAGCCCAGTATTTTTAAAGTTTTATTCTCTTGGCGAGGGACGATATTACCTAAAATTTTGCCCTCTTTAGGGGTAGTAATGCTGATTTCGGCAATCATTGGTGGGGTTGAATATATTAACCTCTATCGTTTTCCAGAAATTCCTTTAGTTGGCTTTACTTTAATTGGTGTCGTACTTTCTATTTTTTTAGGTTTTAAGAATACTGCATGTTATGACCGCTGGTGGGAAGCCCGAAAATTATGGGGGGTCCTGATTGCGACTTCGCGACATTTCGACCGTGACTGCCGGATTTTAACTCAAGCCCGCCGTGAACGTGTCATTCAGCACGTTATTGTATTTGCCAATGTGTTACGTGACCGTTTACGTCGTCAAACAGCCAACCCCACCGAGCTAATACAAACCAGTGGCATGAGCCAACAGGCATTGACCCAACTTTACCAACAGAATAACGCACCGCAATATACGCTTAGCCTTATTCAATGGGAATTATTACAAGCGCTTAAAGAAGGGGAAATTTCAGATATTATTTATGCTCAAATGAATAAGAATGTTGCAGATCTAAGTGTCGTACAAACTGGCTGTGACCGTATTGCAAATACTCCTATTCCGTTTGCTTATTCAGTTTTGCTTAACCGTACTGTTTATTTTTTCTGTTTTATGTTGCCATTTAGCTTAGGATCTTTACTTGGTTTAGCAACGCCTTTACTGGTTGGAATTTTGGCTTATACATTTTTAGGGCTTGATGCTTTAAGTACCGAAATTGAGGAACCATTTGGTACGCAAAGTAATGATTTACCTTTAGATGCAATGGTACGTAGTATCGAAATTGAGCTTTTGGGGACACTTGGTAAGCCCACACCTCCTCCAATTCAAGCTCAAGATAACAACTTGCTCTAAAATCCGATTAGATAAAACGCTCCCAAATGCCTTGCTGGTTACTCGCTGGTTTAGGGGTGTTTCCTAATTTAATCCACGGCATATTTTCACCATGAAAATCGCTACCAATTGAAATAGCCAAATGATGCTGGTCAATCATACGATCAATCATTTGGCGAGTAGATAAAGGATCTACAGGAGGCGGCAGCTCCACCGCATCTCCACCATAACTTGCAAATATCTCAATCAAATACCGGGTATTTGTAGCCGATAAATCATAACGGGTTGGATGAGCTAAAACTGCCAAGCCTTTACTGTTATGAATAACCTCAATGGTTTCTTTTAAACCCAATCCTTCAAACTTTACAAAAGCACGCTTCCCTTCTTTTAAAAAACGATCAAAAGCTTGTTGAGGACGACTTACTACATTCTTTTCAACTAAGGTTTTAGCAATATGGGTTCTGGTAATCCGGTCTGGTTGATTTTCAACTTTATCGAGCACATCTTGATAAATATCAAAGCCAATACATTTTTTTAATAGTTCACAAATAACTTCAGCCCTTTGTGCTCTAATTCTTTTTTGTTGTTCTAATGCTTCTAAAATTGGAGCTTCATCTTGCATATTTAAAGCCACAATATGTACGCCATAGCTTTTTTTCGTGCTTGGTCGTGACCACTGGCTTGAAATCTCTACACCAGAAATAATTTGCAAATCATGGGGTTGTGCAGCCTTTCTTGCACGCTGTAATCCATCCATCGTATCGTGATCGGTTAGCGCTAAAGTATGCAACTTCACATCGACAGCAGCTTGCACTAGCAATTCCGGAGACAAAGTTCCATCAGAAATATTGCTATGTGTATGTAAATCTATGCCTTGCATCTTTTATACTATGCCATTCACCAAACCTGATCAGATACTCTAACATGAAAGCACTACTGGACTTTGTTCCATTAATTATTTTCTTTTATTTATATAAGACAGTTGATCCAGCCGATACACAGCATCCTTTACTCAAACTGATCGGGTCTGCTGGCGGTGTTGATAATAATAATATTCTTGTCGCTACTACCGGTTTAATTATTTCAATGCTGGTAGTGTATGGTGCGTTGTTCATCATGCAAAAGTTCCGTCTAGATAAACAGCAATGGATTGTGCTGTTCATGACAGTCATTTTTGGTGGTATTACCCTTATGTTGAGCGATGATTTTTACATCCGCTTAAAAGCCGCTATTTTGAATCTAGTTTTTGCAGGTGCTTTCTTAGTTTCACCTTGGTTTGGTAAAGACCGTAAGCCTCTTATTCAACGTTTATTTGATCCGATTTTAGCCTTAAGCGAAAAAGGTTGGAAAAATTTAAACTTTGCTTGGGCAGCTATGTTTGTCGTGATGTCTGGTTTACATGTTTTCTTTGCGTTTTTATTCCACGGCGGAAAATATTGGGGCGAATTTACTGCATTTGGTGACATGATTGTCATGTTTTCATTTATCATTATTCAGTTCATTATTTTACGTAAACATTTTAAGTCACCAGATGCTTAATGTGGTTTCGGATTGATTATAGAGATACGATGACATGCCTTTTTTTGTTCTAAGCTGTACCGATAACGAAGGAACTCTAGAGAAACGTTTAGCAGTACGTCCTCAACATATCGAACGTTTGCAAAAACTTGATGATGAAGGTCGTCTAGTTGCTGCTGGAGCGATGCCAAAAGACCCTAATGACCCGCAAGCTGGTTTTTATGGCAGCACCATGATTGTAGAGTTTGATACACGTGAAGCCTTAGATGAATGGTTAAAAGAAGAACCATTTTTGAAAGAAGGCATCTATAGTCATGTTGATGTCAAACCATTTAATAAAGCATTTCCAAAAGGGTAAACGCATGCAGCTTGCAACCAAAAGCTTTCTTGGCTTGTGTTTGATATGTTCAACTGCCGGAGCAGTTGAACCTGCTGCGACACCAGCAACGCCTCCAACTGCAGCGTCAACACAAAATGCTAAACCAGCACCTACTTCTGCAACTGTAGCTAAACCCGCGACTACAACAGCACCAACCACAACACAACCGCTTACAGCAGAACAAATCGCAAAGAACAAGCAACAGCAAGATGCAAAAATTAAGGCTTTAGTTCAAGATCAAGCATCTCGTCTAAAACAGCTAGAACATGCAAACCTTGAAGCGCTAGCACAAAACCAAGAATTGCAGCTAAAGAACGATAACTTGTCTGTTCAGGTACAAGTTTTACAAAGTGAACGTAGTGCTCAAATGTTCTTATATGGCGCAGTAACTCTTGCAGGTGGTGTACTGCTTGGCTTCTTTATTGCGAGTTATGTTTACACCAAACGTCGACGTCAGTGGTAATCCTGAGCGGCTTATTAAACCGAATGAACAAATCAAACCGTATACAAACTGCTGAGCTGGATTGGGAATCTATTGATGGTATTGAAGTTCCCATTTCCAAACAATTTGGTGATGTCTATTTTTCTAAAGATAATGGTCTGCTTGAAACACGGCATGTATTTTTAAATGGCAATGACCTATCAGAACGATTAGCCAATTTACAAGATTTTGAATATTTCAGTGTAGGAGAAACCGGGTTCGGCACTGGTTTAAATATTCTTGCGCTCTGGCAACTATGGCAACAAGTTCGTCCAAATAACCACAGTCATTTACATGCAATTAGCGTCGAAAAGTTTCCTTTAAGCAAAGCTGATCTCATTCGTGCTTTAAATGTATGGGATGAACTTAAACCGCTTTCCAAACAACTTATTGAGCAATATCCCTTACCTCTTGCAGGCTGCCATCGTTTAAGTTTTCCAGAAGAGCGCTTCAGCATCGACCTATGGTTAGGAGATGCACAAGATATTTTTCCAAGTATGGTAAAAACGAAGGTAGTGAATGCTTGGTTTCTAGATGGTTTTGCGCCTTCTTGTAATCCGGACATGTGGGAACAAAATGTTTTAAATAATATTGTTCGGCTTTCCAACTATGGCACTACCTTTGCCTCATTTAGTGTAGCTGGTGTCCTCAAACGTGGACTAAAGGCTCACGGAATCGATATTTCTCGTCCTCGCGGTTTTGGTCATAAAAGGGAAATGCTTAAAGCCGTTTGGAAAGCACCTGTAAATGAAGAAATTTTATTAGAACCAGTTAGCGATACTTTCCATTCCACTCAGCAGCGTATCGCCGTAATTGGCGCTGGGATTGCAGGTTTAAGCACAGCTTGGGCATTTGCTCAACGTGGGCATCAGGTCACTCTATTTGAGCGTACAGCGCCGTTATCAGGTGCTTCTGGCAATCCATTGGCATTGCTTAATCCGAAACTATGCCCAATTGAACAAAGCCATGAGCATCTCATGACTTTAAGCTGGCAACATGCGTTAAATTTCTATAAAAATTTTCAAGCCTTTCGCCCGATTCAAATACAGCAAATGGCTTTAAAAAATGCACAAGATCTTCTCGATCTTACTAATCAATATCCTGCTGATATTGTCACGCGGCAAACAAGCTCACTTGAATCAGACTATCCACACATTTTATTGACCGAAGCTGGAGCAGTTTCTCCGCACCAATTACGTGATGAAATTTTGCAACATCCAGGTATTGAACTGAAAATTGCCAATATCACGACATTTGTTTCTTTTGAAAATAAATTTCAATTAAAAAGTGGTAATGAAACTACTTTAGAGGCTGATCATGTCGTGGTGTGCTGCGCCAGAGAAAGTGCTGCTTTATTTGAAAATTATCCGCTATTAAAATCTATACGTGGACAGGTGAGCTGGGTTGATAATTCTTTTGCAACCTTACCTTTAAACGAAGCCTATAGCTATGGCGGTTATTGTATGCAACTGAATACGTCTGAACTTATTCTAGGGGCTTCTTTCTACCCAAACCGAGACGATCAAGAAGTACTGCTTGATGACCATGTGCATAACTTTGAATTAATCCACAGCGTTTTCCCTCATTATGCAAAACAATTACCGCCAGTCGAACAATGGCAAGGACGAGCATCAGTTCGCGCTCAAAGTCCAGATTATTTTCCACTTGTGGGAAAAATGCAGAAGGAAAGCCGTATTTCTACTTTTGCAGGTTTAGGCTCAAAGGGCTTTTTATTTGCACCGCTTTGTAGTGAAGTTTTAGTGGCCCAAATTTTAGGAGAAGCTTGTCCTGTTCCCAAAAGCCTATTACAGAAATTAGATGCCCAACGTTTTCAAAAGAAAGTTAAACCTAAGAAACCTTATTTTAAATCTCAATAGTGCACTTGAGAAAATTTGGTCCCAATAAAAAAGCACCCGAAGGTGCTTTTTTTATGCGCCCTGCTCTAGAGGTAAACCTGCGTCACGAGCTGCACGCGTCCCTCCCATCAGCACGACATATTCACGCGAGGCATCTAAGCCTTCTAGTTTCTCAGCTGCACGAGGAGCTTTGCTACCACCACCACATAAAATATAAATCGGCTGATCCGCAGCGACCTGGTTCAAAATATCAGCATTTAAATCATTAATTGGGCGGCTTACCGCACCTTTAACATGCCCTTCTGCATAAGCACTTGAATCACGGACATCCCAGATAACAGCATTTTCTGGGAACTCAAATGTTGTAATTTCTTGTTTACGGATCATTGTGCACTCCTTTGATGTAAACAACACTTGGCAAATGAAGAAAACCCTCTTAGCATCTCAAATATTCTTTCACTTTGTAAAGGTCTAAACTATGCCTTCTTTCGATATTGTTTCTGAATTAGAGTTATTTGAAGTTAATCACGCTGTACAAAACACCCAAAAAGAGATTGCAACACGTTTTGACTTCCGTGGTCATGATGTTTCTATCGAATTAAATGAAAAAAATAAAGAGATAAAAATCAGTACAGAAAGTGATTTCCAGTGTGAACAAGTTTATAACATGTTAGAAAATCACTTTTATAAACGTAAAATTGATGTGCAAGCGCTTGATCCACAGAAAGCAACAGCATCAGGCAAAAATTTTGTACAAGTGATTAAACTAAAAGATGGCCTTGACTCTGATACAGCAAAAAAAATTAATAAAGCCATTAAAGAAAGTGGTATCAAAGTGCAATCATCTATTCAAGGCGATAAAATCCGTGTAACTGATAAAAAGCGTGACACTTTACAACAAGTGATGGCTTTTTTACGTGAACAACAATTTGGTCTGCCATTACAATTTAATAACTTTAAAGATTAATGTCTTAGCATGACATTCCCAATTAAGGTAATCCCATGTCTCAATCCAATCGTCTATTAAAACTGGTAAAAGCAACTTCAAAATTCCCTAAAGGTATTCGGAGTACGCTTTGGAGCAAGGCATTTGGCCGCATTGTGCCAATGGTGGGTACAGCAAACATTCGCTATCTGGAAGTAGATGTAAACCATGTGACGGTTCGCTTAGAAAATCAAAAAAATATGCAGAACCATATTAAAGGAGTCCATGCTGCGGCTATGGCACTTTTAGCAGAAACTGCAACAGGTTTTCTAACGGGTTTACATATTCCAGATAACCGTATTTTATTAATCAAATCATTACATGTTGATTATTTAAAAGTGGTTGAAGGTGGTTTAACAGCAACAGCGACTCTCTCTACCGAACAGCAAAAATATATTGCTGATTATGAGAAAGGTGAACTTGTTATTCCAGTTACGGTCATTGATGATGCAGGTAATGAACCGATTCAATGCCAAATGTTATGGGCATGGTTACCTAAACGTAAGAAATAAAGATATAAAAAAGCCCAAATTCAAATTTGGGCTTTTTTATTACGATTCTTGAGAGGCAAGAAATTTCTGTTTCGCTTCCTCAGGAATCTGACGTTTGTTGCCTTTTACATCTACTGCAACAAAGGTAAAGACCCCTTCAGTAATACGAATTGGGGCACGAGAGTCATCATGGCTATCCCAAACTTCAATTTGCATTTGAATAGAGGTATTACCCACTTTTAGGATTTTGGTATAGCAGCTAATGACAAAACCTACTTTTACCGGAACCAAAAAGGTCATCTGATTAATGGAAATCGTAGCACAGCGACCACGACTAAAACGCTCCGCGTGAATTGCTCCAGCCAAGTCCATTTGTGACACGATCCACCCACCAAACACATCACCACTCCAGTTTGTATCTGCTGGCATGGCAATCGTTTGTAAGGATAAAATTCCTTCTGGTTTGGTATAAGCTTCTGACACCTTAGCTCCCGAAATTCGTTTGAAGTTGTTGATCTAGCCACTGTTGCAATTC
Source organism: Acinetobacter sp. OYA S30 (assembly GCF_033599315.1). Taxonomy (NCBI): domain Bacteria; kingdom Pseudomonadati; phylum Pseudomonadota; class Gammaproteobacteria; order Moraxellales; family Moraxellaceae; genus Acinetobacter; species Acinetobacter sp. OYA S30. The sequence goes on along the minus strand of NZ_JAWVAV010000007.1, from coordinate 4,985 downwards.
AGGCGCGCGTAATGCGCCGCTCATTCGAGCAACTTCTGTGGTTTTATTCATTAATACAAGGGTAGGAATACTTCTCACATTAAATGCTTGGCTTAAGCGAGGAGACTCTTCGGTATTAATCTTGGCAAAAATGACACGTGGATTTTGTTTTGCAACTTGTGCAAAATGTGGCGCCATCATTTTACAAGGTCCGCACCATTCTGCCCATAAATCTATCAAAATAGGCAGATCACTATTTGTGATGTAGTTGCTAAAGTTTTGTTCATTTAACTCAATTGGCTCAAGCGGGAGTAATGGCTGATGACATTGTCCACAACTCGGTTGAGCGGTAAGTTTTTCCTCTGGTACTCTATTTTTTGCACCGCACGATGCACATACAATAATCATTTACATCACTCCTATATGCTGATGTAAAAATTCTAATTGGGTCGTCACTGCTTTTTCAAACCATGAACCGTGATAGATATCAAAATGTTTCATATCCCATTCATGATAACTCACAAAAGGAGCAATATTAGTCGCAGCTTCACGACTAGACTCAATTGGAATCAAAGAATCATGCTGAGCCGCAATAAATAAAACTGGAATATTAATTTGACGTACAAGTTGAATTGGGCGATAACGCATCAAATTAAAAAACACGCGTGCCGGGACTTCTCCACTCCAGTAATAATCCGGATTCACAATCGATAAATAACCATAATAGCTATCTGCTGTTGGCATAAAGCACAATTTATATTGATCTACCACAGGCAACCTTTTAGGGTTAAGGCCCATTTTTGAACCCATATAATCTTGGCTCGACAACTTTAAAGCTTGGGGATAACGCTGTAGTGGATATAATTTTGCTGTTTCCGCACCATCAACATATGGAATTTGTACCATAATGGCCTGAATATTCTTTAATTCAGAAGCTAGGCTTAAAGCATATCCCCCACTTAAGGATGTTCCCCACAACACAATTCTTCGGTTATCTATAAATTTACACGTAGAAGCGTATTGGATCATGGTCTTCCAGTCTTCTAGTTGAGAGTTGATAGAAATCATCTCTCGGGGCTTACCTGTACTTCCACCCCAATATCGGTAATCAAATAAAATAACCGCATAGCCAGCTTGAGCAAAACGCTGGGCATATTGAATGAGTTTGAATTGACGCAATCCGGCAAAACCATGTGCCATGATAATTACCGCAGATTTATTATTTGTTTTTGGAATATAAAAGTCAGCTGCAATCATTTCCTGATCACATGGAACATATAAAGGCTCAACCGTATAAGCGTGCATATGTGCTCCGTGGCATTATGGTCGAAGTAATGAATTTACAAAAAACATCCTGATCGCCTTTTAAAAATCTAGAGCTGTTCTTTTACATAAATTTTATCTATGTAGGAACAACGTTTTAGTGTCTTGTATCTCAGGTTAAGCTTAATGCTATGATACAGCATAAGAGGTTTTATTAAATTTTGGAGTGACGAAATGTCAGAGAATGTTGGTTTCGCAGGTCAAATTGGCCCAGAACATGTGGGTCAAGTTGTAGAAAAAGGCTTTAAATCTATTATTAATAACCGCCCTGACATGGAAGGTGGTCCGGAACAACCTACCAGTGCTCAAATTGAAGAAGCAGCACGCCAAGCTGGCCTAGATTATGTTTATCAGCCTGTTGTAGCTGGCCAAATTACTGAACTTGATGTTCGTACTTTTGCAAATCACTATAATGAACTTCCGAAACCGGTTCTCATGTTCTGCCGTACTGGAAACCGTTCAAACAATCTTTATCAATTAGCCAAACAAATGGATTTGTTAGATGATTAAATGAATAAATAAATTCATAAGCTCTATTTTTATTTAAAGATAGAGCTTTTTTTAATAAAAAATATATACAACTGCATCAATTCAACAGATATACAAACAGTCTTCAGCTAAAGTAGTTAAGTTACTTTTTATTTTCTTAGTTATTTTATGAATAAATTGATTTTGTTATTAGTAAGCTGCCTTATTCTCAGCGCATGTTCATCTATGCAAGTACGCCCTACTGTCGGGGTAAGTATGGGAACAAGCATTTAATTAAATTTTCTTGATGTAAATATCCTGAGCAAGCTCATGAAATATATGTTATTTTGTAAAACTAAAAATTATTTTAAATAACTTATCATTTTAATGGGGATAATGATGAAACTTACTCAAGGGGTATGTGGGCTTACTTTAGCTGTTTTCTTATCAGCTTGTGGTGGAGGTGGTGATGGCTACTATAATCAAAACTCAGACTCGGGTTCAACGACAACACCAACTACACCTTCAACCGATCAAGAACTTGCTAATTCTGTTTTAAATAGTGTAAAGCAAGAAGGAAAATATTTATTTGGTTCATATGATCTTAATAATGAAAGCTTATCAAAAGGTTATATCGATCATGCATTAGATACTTTTGCACAAGGCCCGCTCAAGTTAACTTTAGATATTAGAAAAGTGGACCTTACTAAATATAATGATCATTATCGTGAAAAATGTTTTATTAATAGTACTACAGATTATCGCGCTTGCTACGTATTTAAAGGTGAAGAAATTAAATCCTTACTTACAGGTTATAATGATTGGGATTTTGATATTACAGCAGATGATTTAAAGAATATTAAGCTTGCTTCTGATAATATTTCTCCAAATTTACAGGAATATCAATCTAATACCAGAATTTATATTTTTGAGAATGAAAATAAGGATAAAAACTTCCAGGATGTGACTATTACTGGAGCCTTTGCATATCCATTCCAACAGTCATGGGGACTTCAACAAACTAAACAAAAAAGATTTGTCTTAATTAACTCAACCACAAGCGATTATAAAATTACTACAACTACCATGGTCCAAGATCCACAGACAGGCCAGCCAAATGAAAAAGAAGTTACCACAGGCGCAATGAGCGTATATAAAGATAATACCTCAACTGATGGCGATCTCTATGTAATCCAAGGTGGTTCTGGTTTCAATGTACTTATCAATGATAATCCTAATGTTCCTTTCGCAGAACCAATATCATTTGTTGTAAACTCAACTCCTGGCAATACGAATAACGCAACATATAGAGTGAGATTAGGTAAGAATCAAGTATTAAGCTTACCAAATATTACTGGTATTGAAGGAAGTAGAGTTGAGAATGAGGCTCCAACGACGAATATACAGAAGTTTAATGGTAGTATTTATTTAGAAGGACAAAATATTTTTACTTTTAAACAAGATTTGAATGGAAGTACTTTAGACTTTAAACATGTAATTAATGGCGTAAGTATTGAAGGTCAATCTACTAATCAAAATGGAGTTGTTTCAACTACTTTAAAATCACCATTCGCGGAAAAATTTACATTTTAAGTCAAAATAAGCAAAACAAACCCTCTGCTTAGGAGGGTTTTTCTATATATTCTATATGTCTATCTCTAAAAAACAGCCCATTAAGAATGTTCGATCTTATTATCATTGGCGCGGGTACGGCTGGTATTAGCGCTTATAAAGAAGCAGTAAAATACACTAATAATCTTTTAATTATAAATGATGGCCCTTGGGATACCACTTGCGCACGTGTAGGATGTATGCCAAGTAAAGTCTTAATCTCTACTGCAAACCGTATGCATGATATACAAAATGCTCAAGAGGTTGGGCTGAGTGCTTCAGCAGATATTAATACTGATCAGGTTATGGAGCATGTGAGAACCTTACGTGATCGTTTTACTAAGGCCGCAGTAAAAGATGTCGAACAATGGCCCACTGAACATAAAATTTCGGGTAAAGCTCATTTTATTGATGCAAAAACTATTGAAGTAAATGGTAAACGGTATCAGTCAAAAGGTTTTATTTTAGCAGTAGGCTCTACACCTAATTATGACCAAAGTTGGAAACAAGAATTAGGTGATTGTCTTATTACTACAGATCAAATATTTGAATTAAACACCCTACCCAAGTCTATTGCTATTATTGGAAGTGGAGTAATTGCCTTAGAGATTGCCCAAGCCATGCATCGTTTGGGTATAGAAACCACTATATTTGCTCGTAGTAAAAGAATCGGGATATTTACTAGTCCTAAGCTACAACAGCTCGCTCAAGAAGAACTGAGTAAAGAGTTAAATTTTTTATTTGAGACATTGCCTCATGAGGTTAAGTCTACTTCTGATGGCGTTATATTGAATTATAAAATTGATGAAAAAGAGGAATCTATCCAAACTGAGTATGTGTTATCTGCAACAGGTCGTTCTAGCTTACTTGACACGCTAAAGCTAGAAAATATTGATAAATCTTTTAAAGATATTAAATTACTACCTGTAAATGCAAAAACTAAACAATTAGATAACTATCCAATTTTTATTGCTGGTGATGCGTACACCTCTACGCCTTTACAACATGAAGCTGCCCATGAAGGCAAAAAAGTTGTTCATAACTGTTTAAATTATCCACAGCTTAATTCAGTTAAGACCCTCCCTCCCTTAGGAATTGTATTTAGTCATCCAGAAATGGCAATTGTGGGACAAAGTTATAAACAACTTAAAGATAATGGACTAGATTTTGTTACAGGTGAAGCATCTTATGAAAGACAAGGTAGAGCTATCGTACTCGGGAAAAATAAGGGTGCTATTGAAGTTTATATAGAGCGAGAAAGTCAGAAATTGCTTGGTGCAGAGTTATTTACCGAAGCTACAGAACATATGGCTCATCTATTAAGCTGGATTATTGGAGAAGAGCTAACTTTAAATGATATTTTAGAGAAACCTTTCTATCACCCAACACTAGAAGAAGGCCTGCGTACTGCTCTTAAACATGCTCGCAGACAGTTGAAATAATTATTATTAAAAGAGAGCTCTCTTGCAAAGTTAGCTCTTTATACTTCAAGAAGCCTTCTTCTGTTGAGTGCTACATTTTTGCTTGATTGAGGCTAAGTTTGTTCAGCTAGATAATACACAGTTTATTTTTATTACCTAGCCACTTTTACCCCTTTTCCATAC